>JAOZTW010000324.1 GCA_029938985.1 Bacteroidales bacterium
TAGAATTAAAGTTTACCTTTGTAAATGAGCATTTTAATATTTTAAAAGTAACGAAGAAATTGATACTCGTGAAAAACGCCAACAAGTTTAAATGGTTAATTATTTATTTTAATATGCTTTAATAGCGATGTGTAACTTTATGTAGGTAGCCTAAAATTTAACCTTTTCAATAAACATGTCAATGTTCTGTTTTTTTAATTTTATTTAATACAAAATATAGAAGTTTTTGAGCAGACTGTTCCACCGTTGAATTTTCAGTATTTATCTCTATATCAATATCTTTTGGTGTTTCAAAAGGCGAATCAATACCAGTGAAATTTTTTATTTCTCCATTTCTTGCTTTTTGATAAAGACCTTTTACATCTCTTTTTTCACAAACATTTAAAGGAGTGTTGACAAACACTTCTATCAAATTATTTCGTCCAATAATATCTCTTGCAATTTGTCTAATTTCCTCGGTAGGACTAATAAAACAATTGATTGTTATTACCCCACAATTGATAAAAAGCTTGGTAACTTCCGATATTCGTCTAATATTTTCAAGTCTATCAGCTTCTGTAAAATTTAGATTTTTATTAATACCCGAACGAATATTATCACCATCTAAAACTTGTGTAAGATAATTATGTTCAAATAATTTTTTTTCTAAGTTTACACCAAGTGAAGTTTTTCCAGAACCAGAAAGTCCTGTTAACCAGATTGCAACGGCATTTTGTTTGAGAAGAATTTCTTTGTCATTTCTTTTAATAATTCTTTCAAACACTGGATATATATTTTTATTCATTTTTGTCATTATTTACAAACTTTTAGTTTTAAAACATAAAAAAAGGGTTTACCAACCCTTTTTCTAATAAGAAACGACAAAAATACATAATTATTTTTGTTTCAAAAACTTATTTTCATAAAAATTATGGCGTTTTTCACGAGTGTCAAGTTCAAGGCTTTTTTGAAATATTCAAATTAAAGTTTACTTTTGTAAATGAGCATTTTAATATTTCAAAAGTAACAAAGAAATTGATACTCGTGAAAAATGCGAAAATTATTTATGAAACAGGCTTGATATATTAATTATTTTCAATAATCTCTAACACATCTAACCGAATAAGCAGCTGTTTTTTTAACATAAGACTCTGTTACAGCATCTTCTCCAAGACTGATACTGTTAATATATGCTTTTTCAGAAGAAAATTCATCGGATGTCCAAAAACCTGCATAAGTTGATAATCCAACATAACTTCCTCCAGCTGTTTTGAAACCAGCGTATGTTACACCAATTTGCGAGTCGCCAGATGTGAGTAATCTTGGAGCCGCAAAATCTCTTCCACCATAGTATGCCAACAACAAATCCCATTCTTCTGTTGATGGTATATGCCAGCCGTCTGGACAAATATTTTGAGCTATTTCCCAATCATATAAACGTGCATAAACTTCTTCGTAAGCCGAATTATTGTCATAAAAGAATGATTCAATAACAACACCATCTTTATCAATATTTGTTTTCAAATTTTCAGAAACCCAAATATTTGTACCATGTTTAAGGGCACTATAAACGTAGTCTTCAATTGTTAAAGAATAATTATAGCTTGCAATTTCAAAGTCAAAACTAAGATTATTTATATTAAGTTCTAAATAAAGTTTATCTAAGCTACTAAGATTCCCTGATTTAACATCTCCAAAATTAGCTTGTTCTTTGCGTAACAAACTGGTTATTTCTTCGAGTTTACTAAGTTGTATTTTAGCACTTGAATTTTCAATTATTTGATCAAGGTATCCATTATCAACAATCCATTCAATTCCTTCTACAATAATATCGTCTGTACAGTCTTCAATTACTTCTACATATCCAATAGAACTTTCGTCTGATTCTTCACTATTTTTTAAATTATTAGTTTTTTGTGTGTTTTTATTTAATAATTCAAAAGTAAAATCATCGCCATTTTTTTTAACAATTGCAGTTTTTAATACAACAGCAACTTTTGTGTCCCAATCGCATTCATAAATATTCATAATAAAACTTAAATTTTCTTCTTTTGAATATTCAATAAAAATTTTACCCAATTTATTACTCGTACTAACTGTATATGTGTGTTTTGGAGAACCATTAACAAATTCTGTAGCATATACTGTGTTTTTTTCATTGTCTTCTAATAATATATGGGATATTCTTGTGGGTTCTAAAGATGAATTGAAATACCCCAAAATAAAAATATTATTATTATTTTGTGTGTCCCAAAGATTAACCATAGGAACATAATTTGTAGTTACGCTCGATGGTGTATTTTTTTCAGTTTTATAACCTTCAATAGGTTCTTTTTTACATGATGCAAAAAAAAGGATAATTAAAAAAAGTGTAAAATATTTTTTCATTTTATATTTAGTTTTTATTTATACTACAAAAATAATTGTAATTTCTGGTATGTTTTACAAAAGCAAGTTTTAGTTATTTTTTCTATTTCACTAAAACATCTTTGCAATATAATAGTTTATAATTATTAATTAGTTTTTTTGTTTACCCATTTTTTTCTTTTTTCAAGAAAAAAATTTTTCATTAACAATGCACATTCTTGCTCCAAAATTCCAGATTTAACATCTGTTTTTTTATGAATCAAAGAATTTGATTTCTTATTTAATACAGTTTCAATTTTGTGAAATCCTCTTTTATTATCTGTTGCACCATAAACAATTTTACTTATTTTGCTCCAATACAATGCTCCAACACACATAATGCAAGGTTCAATTGTAACAAAAATTGTTGCGTTGTCCAAGTATTTCGCACCAAGATATTCACTCGCCGAAGTAATTGCTAACATCTCTGCATGTGCTGTTGTATCACTAAGTCGCTCTGTAAGATTATGTGCTTTTGCAATAATAATATTATTTATTACAACAACAGCTCCAATTGGTATTTCTTTTTCATAAAAAGCTTTAGTCGCCTGTTTTAAAGCTTCATTCATAAAATATTCATCAGAAAAAAGTTGGTATTTCATTCAAATTTTTCTTTTTGGATTTTTATTTATAAAATCTTTCCATCCCGTATATCCCGAACTACCCAATAGAAGTTTATTTTGATAACAATGGCAAACTGCGGTTGCAAGTCCATCAGTAGCGTCTAAATCTTTGGGGAGACTTTTTAGATTTAAAATATTTTTCAAAAGCAAAGCCACTTGTTCCTTAGAGGCATTTCCATTACCAGTTATCGCCATTTTAATTTTTTTTGGCGAATATTCATAAATTGAAATATTATTTTTCAAACCAGCTGCCATCGCAACACCTTGTGCTCTACCAAGTTTCAACATAGATTGTACATTTTTCCCAAAAAAAGGAGCTTCTAATGCTATTTCATCTACCGAGTATTCTATTATTAAATTATCAACTCTATTAAATATTTTTTGTAGTTTGTCATAATGATTTTTTGTTTTTTTCAAATCTAAAACTCCAAGTGTTATTGGTTCAATTTTATCATTAATTTTTGATACCAAGCCATAACCTAAAATTTGAGTTCCTGGATCAATACCAAGTATAATTTTTTTTTTAAATTTCATTTTTATAAAATATTTTAGTGTTTTTCACGAGTATCAAATTTCTTCGTTATTTTTGAAATATTAAAATGCTCATTTACAAAGGTAAACTTCAATTCTAATATTTAAAAAAAGCCTTGAACTTGACACTCGTGAAAACACCAATGTTTTTTTATACGCCTAATATTGATTTAGTCTATACATAAATGAATGATTTCTTCCTTTTAGCTCATTATTAGATATTCCAATATTTTCCAATTTGTTAAGTTGTGAAAATTCTTTAGGTATATCCTCAATAGAATTATCACAAAAATTCATTTCTTTACAATTTATTAAATTAGACATTTCAACAGGGATTTTTTTTAATCTATTCTTAGATATGTCAAAATAGATTAAATTTGTAAGATTACCAATTGAAAAAGGTAAAGTTTCAATTCTATTTTTATGTAGATAAAAATATTTTAAATTTGCTAAATTTCCAATTGATGTGGGCAGTTTGGTTAAAGTATTATTTGCAATTCTTAGTTCTAACAAATTAACAAGTTTTGAAATATTTTGAGGTATGTTACTAATACTGTTGTTATCTAACCCCAGTGATATTAAATTAGTTAATTCGCAAACTTGTTCAGGAAAATCAATAAACTTATTATTATCCAATGATAGTATTTTTAATTTTTTAAGTTCCGTAAAACTTTCTGGAAGTCTTGACAGTTCATTCATTCCAAAGTCAACATCTACCAAGTTTGATAGATTTGTTATCTCGTTTGGAAGTACCGAAATATTATTTTGTGCAAAAGATAATATTTGCAAATTAGTCAAATTTCCTATTGAAACTGGTATTGTAGATATTTTATTATTTGAAATACTTAAAATTTCTAATTTTTTAATATCTCCTATTTCTTCAGGTAAACTTGATAATTTGTTACCGTCTAAGTAAAGTTCCTTTAATTTTTTCAACTTACCTATCTCTGTTGGGAGTGACGATAAATTATTATTGTACAAATATAAAATTTCTAAGTTTGAAAGTTTAGATATATCAGAAGATAAACTTGAAATATTCTGTCCTTGTAAATCCAAAGTTTTAACATTTTTTGCATTTGTAAGTGCTTTATCAAGCGATTTATATGTTTGTGAAAAAACAATTGTTTGAGAAAAAATTAGAATTAAAAATAATATGTTTTTCATAATATATTTTTTTATTGTTAAATTTTATAATATGTTTGTAACGATTAGTGAAAATGAAATAATAAGTAACTCCAGGATACGCCGTTTTTTTGTTCTTCTATTATTTAAACAAATCTGCAAATAGCGAGCTATTTAATGATATTTTTAAATTTTTAAAAGGACAAAATAAACAAGTAGATTGGGGTTAGTTATTTTTTCTTTTTCACTTAGACTATTGTATTTAATTTTATTGAGTGCAAAATAAATATTTTTTTCTAATATTTGATAATTTCTATAATAGTTTGTAAAAAATACTGAAAAAAATTTTAGAATATTATTATTTTCCTTTATTTTGCAAACTAATTTTAAACTACTTTTTTAAATTTTAAAAAAGGTAAAAATAATAATACTTTTATTTAAAGAATGAGATATCCAAAAAATTTATTTTCAAGAAACACTAATATTGACATTTTTTCTTTATCAGCAACTGATATTGACCCTGTAAAATATTACATTCATATTTATGGAGAAGTTCCAAACCATTATGCTTCTTATTTCCGTGTTAACCTAACAGAGTCTTTAAGTAGACTCAAAAAAAAGATGAAACTAACTAATAGTGATTTTATTAGTAAACGTGAATACTCAAAAGATAGTGATATTTATCGAGTTGATAAAGAAAGCTCAGCTTATCTTATTCATATTCAAGAAGAAATTATAATGTTTATCACTAATTATAAAGCAATTTTTTTCTATGGTAGTTCTATAAAGTTTTTTGAAATAAAAAATATTATAAAACTTCTTGACCCAAGTGAACAAAAAAAATTGTCGCAAAAACCATATTTTTCTCTCATCAATTTCTCTAGCGACACGGAGTCTGGTTATGAACTTCGAAATTTTAATCTAAAACCTAATAATTTAATTATTGAAAAGAACTACAACAACGATTTTATTCCTATGAATAAAAAAATTGTAAACTTTATTAATAATAATAATGAAACAGGTTTAGTTTTGCTTCATGGAAAATATGGCACTGGAAAAACTTCTTATATTAAACATTTGATATCACAAACTAAAAAAAGATTTATTCTTTTGCCACAAAGTATGTTAGAAACAATTTCTAATCCTAGTTTCTTTTTATTTATTGCTGATTATAAAGATAGTATTTTAATTTTTGAAGATTGTGATAATCTTCTTGTTAATACTTCTACTAAAAACAATCCATTAATGCACTTTCTTAATCTTGCAGAGGGTTTGTTATCGGACACATATGTTTATAAAATAATTTGTTCTCTTAGTGCAAGTAGTCGTCAAATTAATGAAAATGTTATCAGAAAAAGTAAACTGATAGTAAATTATGAATTTAAAGAACTCTCAACTGAAAAAGCTCAAAAATTAAGCAATGACTTTGGTTCTGATGAGGTTATTAACAAACCCACTATTTTAGCTGAAATTTATAATAAAAAAAATAAAGATCTAAACAATTTTAAAGATAAAAAAATGGGATTTAACACATAACATTAAGCTTTTTGGCGTTTTTCACGAGTGTCAAGTTCAAGGCTTTTTTGAAATATTAGAATT
>JAOZTW010000923.1 GCA_029938985.1 Bacteroidales bacterium
TTTCAGTCGGATAAAAAAGTCTTGTAGAATAATTTGTTGTAAATAGGTCTTTTGATGCTTTTAATTTTTCATATTCTATATAATTGTTTGGATTTTTAACAAATGTTATGTTATTATTTCCGTTTATTCTTTTTTGAAAAATAAATATTTGAGTTTCTACATAAGCCTCTGAAAAACAAAACCCTGAATAAGTAAATTTTTGTGAAATATGATTTAAAAGTATTTTTCGAAATTTCTCTTTTGAAATAAGAGAGAAATATGTGTTGGGTGTGATAAATGAGAAAAATCCGTTTGGTTTTAATATATTCAAGCCTTCATACAGAAAATAAGCATATAAATCATCTGCTGTTTTATATTTATTTTTGTAATATTCTCGCTCGTCAGATTTTAAATCTCGGTTATACATGTAAGGCGGATTTCCGATAATTGCATCAAAACCGATAAAATTTCCTGAATTATCTAAAATTTCGGGAAATTCAAATCTCCACTCGAAAGAATTTAGATAAATTGTCCTTTTTTTATGTTCAATAATTTTATTTAATTCCTCAATTTTAGATTGTAGCTTTACTCGTTCTTTTTCCCAGTTCTCTTTGTCTGTTTGTGTGAAAAGCATGGGCATTTCACCAAGTTTTGCTTCTTTTTCTTTTAGTAATTTGTAATCTTTATCAAGCGGACGCACAACACCTGAAAACATATCTTTTATTTCAATAATCTTTTTTTCAGTATCCCTTTTGACTTTTTTGTTGTTAGTTGATTTATATAAAATTACTTGGTCTTTATACTTTTGTGTAGCAAGTTTTATTTTTTGAGACTGCCCGTTTACGAGTTCGTTGCCATTTATTCCAAAATTACTAATTAAAGAATTACCTTGTTTTATATTTATGTCAATATTCGGCAAAGTTTCTAATTCGGAATAATTGCTTTCTTTTGTATAATGAGTATGCTTTAATAATTCTATCCATAACCGTAAACGGCATATATTCACTGAATTATGGTTAATATCTACACCAAAAAGGCAATTCTCTATTATGTTTTGTTTTTCGTTAAAAATTGCTTCTTGTAAAGCTTGTTTATACGGAATAATATTTCCTTTTATGTTTAAAGTATATTCAAAAATTTCTTCGGTTTCATAATTTGTGATTATCAAATCATCGTTTACGACTTCTGCTTTAAAATCTAAAATACGTCCGCCCGATTTGTAACTAAGAATATTAAGTTCAGATTTTATTACGATTATTTCGTTTAGTGCAGAAACCAAAAAATGTCCTGAACCTACTGCGGGGTCAATAATTTTAATGTTGTTGATTATTTGATTTGCTTCTTGCCTATTTTCAATTTTTGTTTTTAATTCATTAAAACTTTCCGAAAGTTTTAATTTTTCTGAAAGTTCGTATCCAGCCTCTTTAAATTTTTGTATCACAGAACGTCTTATTGTTTCACGGCACATATACATTGTAATGTAGCCAGGTGTGAAAAATGAACCTTCTTTATATCCATTAATTTTTTCAAATATCAAACCGAGAACTGAAGCGTTTATCAAACTTTTATTTTCTTCTTGAATTTCATCTGCACCTTCGTTTGTAAAATTGTAAGCATTCAGAAATTCAAATAAATATTCAAGTGTTTGGATATTTGTTTTTTTCTTATCTGTCAGAATGCTATGCAAATAAACAGGCATTTTTAAGCGGTTTTTTAGGCTATTTATTCGCACTGAATTATCTTCTAATTTGCTAATTTCAAATAAAGAAC
>JAOZTW010000924.1 GCA_029938985.1 Bacteroidales bacterium
CATTAGATTTGCATTAGATAGAACGGGTCGAAAAAGACCAACCGAAGATGATTTTTATACAACAGATACATTCAATCCGCAAGCGATTAATCCAATCGAAATAAAACTCGAATTTAAAGAAACTAAAAAAGACAGATTTTCATCAAATATAATTGATGATTTTCAAGGAATTTGGCAATATGACACAGAGACAACAGAGAGCGAAGAACCTTTACGATACATTAGGCTAGTTTATATCTGCAAATACACCCCTGAAAATAAGGAAACTGAAATTGATAAATATTTTGAAAACAACGAAGGAAATATAATCGAAGATAATTTATTAAAAGTTTCAAAACATAGACTGTCATACTTTCCTTTTTTTTACCTTGATGCCCTCAGAGATATAAAAAAACAAATTAATTACAAAGCATCTTTTTGGGGTGACCTAAAAAAAGAAATTGAATATGACGAAGAAACACAAAATAAACTTCAAACTCAAATTGATAAAATTAACGAACTTTTACTATCGCATACTGACATAGATGAATTAAAAAATGAATTAAATTTATTGCAAAAAAATATTAACCAATCAACAGGTGAGTTATATTTGCAGGCATTTTCAAAACGAAACTGGGAACTTTTAGACCAATTAGACATATTCATTCGTAATTCAGAAACAAATCTTGGACTTCCTGTCTCAAAGCATGGCTCAGGAACTCAAAACATAGCTACATTTCTTATTTTTAAAGCATATATTAATTTATTGCTACCTAAAAATGTAAAAAACACAGAAGCATTTCCAATAATTGCTATTGAAGAACCCGAAGCCCACATCCACCCACAAGCACAAAGAGAATTATTTGAAGAGATTAAAAAACTTAAAGGACAAAAAATAATTTCAACACATTCCCCATTTATCGCCGAACAAACAGATATTTACGATTATATATTATTGCGAAATCAAAACGGAATAGCAAAGGCACAAAAAATAGATGAATTTAAAAAATATTTGCCTGATGGTTTACCTGCAATAGCCTACGAGAAAAACAAAACACTTGCTGACCACGAAGAGCATCTAATAAAAAGATATGCTCAATATAAACACCCCGAACTTTTCTTTTCAAATTTGTTTATTTTATGCGAAGGAGACAGTGAAAAAATGTTTTTAGAACAAATAATCCCTTACCATAAAAATAAAACAATCGGACAACTCGGAATTTCAGTTATTAACTGCGATGGTAAAAATTATTCAGCATTTTTAAAACTTGCAAATATCATGAAAATGAACTGGATAATTTTTTCAGATGGCGAGTTAGATACACAACAAGAAGTTAAAAGTCAAATTAATAATTCTGGCTTCAACTTTGAGAATAAAAAATCAAATGTATTATTCTTACCTGAAAATTTTGATTTTGAGAAATGTTATCTTGACTTTTACGGTTCAGATAAAATCGAAGATTTTATTAAGTGGGTTTTCAAAGAAGATACTTTTGAGAAATTTACAGTAAAATTCAAATCTCATTTATCTGAAACAGATAATATTGAGAATTATACCAAAGAACAATTACTTAACAAGTTTATAGATAAGATAGGTAAACCACGTATTGCAGAAAAACTTGCAGAATATATCATTCAAGAAGAATTAGAAATCCCTGAAATTATTCGTTTATTAATTGAAAAAGCATACCGTAAAACAATATAAAAATGGCACTATCAACTTTAAATAATCATCAAAAGCAAGCTGTTGAATACTCATCAGGTTC
>JAOZTW010000925.1 GCA_029938985.1 Bacteroidales bacterium
GAGTTTTTTCGCTACGCTCAAAACCCACCACCACCCACACAAAATATCGACACAATAGCAGTTACCGATATAGCCAACTGCAAAACCAACATATAGAAATAAAAAAAAACAAATGACACAAAAAGAAATTTTAAATAAAATAATTCCAAATCCAGAAACAGAAATTCCACAGTCGAAACAATATTTTGATAAAATTCAGATTTATGAAAAGGAAAAAGGGAAATGGTATTTAAAAAGTTGGGACAGCAAAGAAAGAGAGTTGTTAATTTACAATGAAAAAACAAACAAAAAAGCACCAGAAGAAATTGTAAGACAACTTTTTTTATATGAATTAATCAACAAATATGGATACCCAATAAAAAGAATAAAAACAGAAGTTAGTGTAAGATTTGGCGGAGACGAAACTAAAAGAGCAGATATTGTTGTTTATCAAAATGATAATTATACCCCTTGGCTTGTTGTTGAGATAAAAGCACCAAGCCAAAAAAATGATATTGAACAATTAAAAAGCTACCTGAATGCAGAAGGTTCACCTATTGGAATTGGCTATAATGGAAAAAACATAAGTCGTTTTATTCGTCCTTATCCAAAGGAATTTGAACTACTTGCAGATATTCCAACAGATGAAGAGTATCAAATTGCTATAAAGTCAGACAATCCGATAAGAAAAATTAAAGAACTAATTGCAAATCGCAAATGGACAATTAAAGAACTTAACAAACTCAATGAAGAAAAAAATTACGATTTAAGAGAAATTATTGAATAATTGGAAGAACTTGTCATAGCAAATTCAGGACAAGACAGTTTTGAAGAAATTTTCAAGCTTATTTACACAAAACTTTATGATGAGAATAAAGCAATAACAACAAGTGATAAAACTTTATATTTTCGTGATTATTCTGAAACAAAAATAACCTTTGAAAAAATAACAGAACTATTTGAAAATGCAAAAAAATATTGGCGAGACGTTTTTGAACCTACTGATAAAATTAAATTAACACCCTCGCATTTAGAAGCTTGCATAAATAAATTACAAGAAGTAAAATTATTTGGTGCAAATCTAAGAATAATAGATGAAGCATTTGAGTTTTTGGTTACAGACGTTTCAAAAGGTAAAAAAGGACAATATTTTACGCCAAGAGTTGTAATTGATGCAACTGTAAAAATGCTAAACCCAACAGACCAAGAAAACATTTTAGACCCTGCTTGTGGGAGTGCAGGTTTCTTAATTCACGCAATGGAATACGTTTGGGATAAATATAAAATGAACGAAAAAGGTCGCTCAATGTATGCCGACAGATATTTATGGGGAATTGATTTTGACGAAAAAGCATCAAAAATTAGTCGTGCAATTATGTTAATTGCAGGAGATGGTAAAACACATATTTTTAAACAAAATACTCTCGATTATAAAAATTGGGATAACAAACTAACAGGAGCATTACAAGAACATTGGTTAATTGAAAATGTAAAAGACCCACAAAAACTAAAATTTGATATTGTGCTTTCAAATCCGCCATTTGCAGGAGAAATTAACCAAAAAGCAATTATCAATAATTACAGTAATTTACTTGGTTTTCGATACACATTAAGTCTTGAAAGTAAGAATATTCTAAAAATATTCAAAAACTTTGCCGAAGAGTTTGAATTAAAATATGTTAAAACAGCAGAAAAGCAGATAAAAAACGTTGTAACAGAGCTAAATAAAGACAAAGATATTGACTTTGATGAGACAGACGATATT
>JAOZTW010000325.1 GCA_029938985.1 Bacteroidales bacterium
ACTTTAGATAATTAAGTCTTAATATGTTACTTGGATTTTATTAAAAAGCAAGTAACCAATGCTTTAATGTTATGATAAAAAGTTTTCCCGACTTTTCAGGTAGTTAGTAAAAAGTTAAAAAAAAGTCTTTATTTTAAACAGTTATATAGACCTATATCTAATAAATAATTAACATAATTTTGTTTACTTTAAATTTTAATATACATCTTTGCAAAATTAAAACAACTCTAAAAAAAAACATGACAACAAAAACAATTAGCACAATTTTATTGTTAATTATTATAACAGTCCATACCTTTGCACAAAACATAACAACAGATACCACTTTGGCAAAACAATATTATGCACTTGGCGATAAATATTACTATGAAAGCAATATAGATAGCTCAACATTTTATTACCAAAAAGCAGCAGATGTTTACAAAAAAGTAGCACAAGTAAATAATGATACTCTAATGTGGGCAAAACACATAAGATGTATATATGATGTTTCGTTAAACTATACTTTTTTATCAAATTTTGATTTAAGTATTTCAATTTTGGATACTGCTCTTATTGTTTGTAATAAGTATCTTGGCTATTTTCATAAACAAACCGCAAATGTTTGTGAAAGTTTTGGAACAGTTTATTATAATAAATCAGAATACGACAAAGCATTGGAATATTATTTTAAAAGTTTGGATATATATAAAGAACTATTTGGAGAAAAACATGATGATGTGGCAACATCTTATAATAATATTGGAGTTGTTTACGAAAAAAAATCTGAATACGACAAAGCTTTGCAATATAATTTAAAAAGTTTGGAAATAAAAAAAGAATTCTTTGGCGAAAAACATGTTGAAGTTGCTGACTCTTACAATAATATTGGAGTTATTTACTTTGCAAAATTAGAATACGACAAAGCTTTGCAATATTTTTTTAAAAGTTTGGAAATAAAAAAAGAATTACTTGGCGAGCAACATGCAGACATAGCAATTTCTTATAATAATATTGGAGCTGTTTACTATGACAAATCTGAATACGACAAAGCTCATGAATACTTTTTTAAATGTTTAGAAATAGAAATAAAATTATTTGGAGAAAAGAATGAGGCTGTAGCAACATCCTACAATAATATTGGAGCTTATTACATTGATAAATCAGAACAAGACAAAGCTTTGCAATATTATTTTAAAGCTTTGAAAATAAGAAAAGAATTATTTGGAGAGAAACATGTTGATGTCGCAATTTCTTATAATAATATTGGAATTGTTTATCAGGATAAATACGAATTAGACAAAGCTTTGCAATATTTTTTTAAAAGTTTGGAAATAAGAAAAGAACTATTTGGAGAAAAACATATTTATGTGTCAATCTCTTATAGTAATATTGGTCGTTTATTTAGAGACAGTAAACAATTTGAAACTGCTTTAAAATATTTACATCTTGGCATGTCGGCAGATTTAAGAGATTTTAATGACACAACAGATATTACAAAAGTACCTGCAATGAAAAACTACTTAGAATACATTGCATTATTAGAAGTTTTACAAGCCAAAGCGGAAATTTTTACTTACCACAGCAAAGACCTGACTGGTTTTGAAAACCTGTCAGGTATGGAGCTTGCATTGCAACACTATCAAGCTGCCGATACACTAATTTCGCTTGTTCGTCAAGATATTACATATAAGTCGGATAAACTTACACTTGGAGAAAAGGCAAATTCAATTTATAAGGGGGCAATTAATGTTTGCTTTAACTTATCAAATATAAAAACAGAACATGCCTTGGCTCTACAAACAAGTTACAAAGAACAGGCATTTTATTTTTCCGAAAAAGTTAAAACTCGCATATTTCTTGATGAATTGGCTGAAAAACAAGCTGTCAAAAAATCAAATATTCCTGAAAACCTTATAGAAAAAGAAAAAGATTTACGTTCTTCTATTTCGCTTTATAAAAACAAATTGTCAGAACAGTTAGAGAATGAGGAGGAGTCAAAATATAAATCCGAATTATTTGCTACAACAAGAGAATACGAACAACTTATTGAGCAATTAACAGAAGACTATCCAAAATATGCAGAACTAAAATATAATCAAAATGTTCCGTTGGTTGCAGATATTCAGTCTGTTATTAAAACAAATACTGCTGTTAGAAGTTATACTGTTGCAGATAGTTTAATTTTTATTATTACAATTACAGAAATTAATTTTGAAATAGACACAGTTAGCAAACCAGCTAATATGAATAAAGATATTGGTAAGATGAAAAGATATTTAGAAAATGATAATAAAAGCGACCACAAAAAATTTGCTGATGTATCATATAGATTCTACAATTTGCTTTTTCCAGAATATGCAGATTTTAATAACAACATTGAGAACATAATAATAGTGCCCAACGACAGTCTTTCGCTTATTCCTTTTGAAACTTTGTTAACAGAAAAACGCACCGATGATTATCATAATTTTTCTAACTATCCTTTTTTATTACAAAAGTACTCCATTTCTTATGCTCCTTCTGTAACTATGCTTTATAATAAAATTAATTACAATTATGAAAACACAAGTAACAAAGTAGCAATTTTTGCTCCAATTTTTAGCGACAACGATAGTATAATAATAGATAAATCGTACAGTGAATTTGAGACAGAAAATGCTTTACGCACAATAAAAGAGAGCTGTTTTACCGATAACAATGGTTCAATAAAAGAATTGAAATATTCTAAATTAGAAGCAAATAAAATAAAAAAGATTTTTAATCCTAATGCTCATAAATATATGTATAGAGGTGCTTCTGAGGAGATTGTAAAATCGGATATTATGCAGGAATATAAAATTGTGCATTTTGCAACACATGGAGAAGCTAACACCGAGAAACAATATTTATCAAAAGTAGTATTAACACAAGACAGCACCAGCAAAGAAGACGGTATGCTCCATGCCAACGAAATTTATGGTTTAAATTGGAATGCCGATTTGGTAACATTATCGGCTTGCCAAACCGCCGCAGGCAAAGTGCAGAACGGCGAAGGCGTAATGGATTTATCACGAGCCTTTTTTCATGCAGGCACCAACAATGTGTTGGCATCGTTGTGGTCTGTAAACGACAAATCTACCGCCGTTTTAATGATACAATTTTATAAAAATTATAATAACAAAAACATGACTTATGCACAAGCTTTGCAACAAGCAAAATTAAAAATGTTGAAGTCAAAAGAATTTAGCCACCCAAAATATTGGGCAGCGTTTTTACTAATTGGAAGAAATTAATTTTTCTTTCAATTCTTTCGCCTTTTTATAAACATCTTTTTGTTGATATTTTTCGTCTATCAAGGTGTTAAGATAAAATAAAGCTTTGTTTTTATCCTCCTTATACAACTGTATATGAGCCAGTAAAAACAAAGCAGGATGTCTATGTTTTTCATAACAATTGTCTTGAATGTTAATGACATATTGCAAACAGTTTTCAGCTTTATCAATCATTGTTACATTATTTGGATTTTCTTGTAGAATTAGCAATGCAATTTTTGCAATATTAATATTAGCCCAACAATAATCAATATCTTTAGCTTCAATTTTTGATTCAATCAAATCTATTGCTTTTGAATATTTTTTATTTCTAATAAACTTTTCTATTTCACTGTTAGAACCTCTTGATGTTGCTTCTTCAATACTAATAAATTCTTGGTTTTGAGCAATATATTTTAACGAGCTTTTATTGTCAGGCAAATTATTTTTGTTATCTATTTTTTCAATAGCATTGTTTTCAATCTCTACAATCTTCATTTTATATTCGGCTATTTGCTTTTTCAAAGAATCGTTTTCAACACCATTATTAGTATTTTCTTTATTCATTTTAGTAATAATTGTTTCTTTTTCCAACAAGCTTGTTTCTATTGTCAATAATTTACTCTCAATATTAATATTTTTTGATAAAAAGAATATTGAGACAGCAATAAGTAAAAACAAACTTGCAGCATAACCAACTGCTATATTACGGTTAATATAAATGATTTTTGTTTTTTTAGTACTTTTTGCAATTACATTTTTCTGCACATTAATAGCCGATTTTAAAGCAATACCAATATCTGTTTGTATTTTTACCTCCTTAGCAAATTTTTTATTTGTATTAAATTTTTCTTTAAAAACAACAATTTCTTCATTAGTTAAATTGTTATCAACAAAGCTGTTTATTAATCTATAATCTTTTTCTAACATAATATTTGTTTTAAATAGTTATTAATTAGCTATTTATTTAATTTTTTTTTCAAATTATTTTTACAACGCCAGTAGGTACTTTTACACACACTTAAACTCACTATTTTATATAGAATACCTACCATTTGCATAATTTCTTTATATGTGTGTTTTTGTTTTAACACCAAAAGCATTTTACATTTTTCAGATAATTTATGAAAAGCGGCAATATACTCTTTCGACAATTCATTTTCTTCTGTTTCTATTTCAATTCCATATAGTTCTTTTTTCTTTCTATATTCTATTGCTTTATTTTTCTTAAACTCATCTTCAAAATCGGTAGTATGTTGTTCTAATATTTCGTTTGATACAATAAATTTAGAATTGCCGTTCATTAATTTATTGTATTCATAAGCTTTTATAGCACATGCCTTTTTAAAATATGATAGAAAACCTTTTTCGTTTTTGAAAACGAATTTATTTGCAATAATTTTTTCGTGAACATAATAAAGAGCATCTGATAATATTGTAAGTGCCTCACTTTTATTTTTTATTTTGGCTTTCACCAATATTAATCCTATAACATTATCTTTTAAATCTGAAAACACAATCTTACTTGCTTTTTCAATATTTCCAGACTTTAAATAATTATACAATTCCTCTAACATAGTATTACAATGTGTTTTTTTGTAAATGTAAACACTTTTTTGTTTTTTTCTACTCTTTACTTACCTTATAATCTATTATTTACAGATGTAATAAAAAAGGAGTGTTTACTTTATTATTTATTTCTCTTATAAGGATATACAAAGATAATAAAAATGTAGAATTACAAAAAAAATGTTTCTCTTGTTTAATCATTAAAAAATAATTATTCAAATAATCTACCATACATGTACAATGTATTTTTTTGTAAAGGTAAACACTCCAGTTTTTTTTTAATTTTTATTTACATTATACTCAACTACTTACAAAGGAATAAAAAATGGGGGTGTTTACCTTTTCGTTTTTTTCTCTTGTAAAGATATAAAAAATATTGAATACAGAAATATTTTTTTTTTGTTTTTAAGAAATAAAATTACAGCATTTCAGAAGGCGAAATTATTAGCATAGGTTTTATAAATAAGTACCCATACAAAAGTTTTAATCACATAATTGTATCATTGCACCATTGCACCATTTTTTACAAATAAGTTATTATTAAATTATGAAAATAGAATATTTTATCAAAAAAGATTATATGACATCAGATCAGTTTCCAGGAATTAATTTTGTGAAAAATGATTATATAACAACCGACCAGATTCTTGGAAATAATGTTGTTAGCAACGAATTTCTAAATCAAAAAGCTATCGTTATTCTGGAAAATAAACAATATACTGAAACTTTAACAGCAACAGATATTGTAGAGTATTCTCATAATTTGATAGTTGACTGGATGCCCGAAAATCAGCAAATAACAGTTGATTATTCAGTTTGTGAAACGCTGAAAATAATGAAAAATAAAGCCACAGACGTTTTGCCCGTTTATAAAGCAAATAACTTTTATGGACTCATCTACAAAAATGATTTGCTTGAATATTTAACAGAATATACAAACGATTTAAATAGTAAAGTAGATAAAAAAACGAATGAACTGCAAGAATTAATTGCAACAAAAAATCAGTTTTTCTCAATAATTGCTCACGATTTACAAAGTCCCTTTAACACAATATTAGGATTTAGTAAATTATTAGAGAAGAATGCAAAAAATTACACACCCGAAAAGATTGAAAAATTAGCAAAATATATAAAAGATGTTTCAGAACAAACTTATGAATTGCTTGTCAATTTATTAGAATGGTCAAAATCACAACAAAATAAAATTATTTTTAGTCCAGAAACAGTAAATCTAAAAGAACTTATAGACAAAAAAATAACAACTTTTGAAAAATCAGCCGAGAATAAAGAAATAAAATTGTTTCATACAATATCTAATTCAGTTTCGGTTAGTGCAGATATAAATATGTTAAAAACTATTTTGAGAAACTTAATTA
>JAOZTW010000926.1 GCA_029938985.1 Bacteroidales bacterium
CTCTACCATAAGTTTCTATAATTTCGGCATAAGTATCTGGATTATTAATTGAATTGGCAATATTTACACCACGTTGCCAAACAAGATTATTGTCGTAAATATGTGTGTGAAGTGCTGTTATTAATTTAGCCATTATTCCTTTGGGCATATAATTATCAAACAAGTAACGAAATTGATAAATATCTTTCTCCTTGGCATATTGCCAATCCTCATAAGGTTGTACTTCCGACAAATGCTCTGGTACAATATAATTTTCACTTCCATTGATTTGATAGATTAAACTAAACTTTTTGAGTAAATCTATAAATTTGTTGTGTTCAAAATACAAACTATCTTTGTCCCATATTTCTTTTATATTTTGTATTGTTATATGCCCATTGTTTTCCTCTGCAATATTACTGTTTAATAATAGATAAACAGTTTTGGTTAGCCAATTGGAGTCAAGAAATATTATATTTTGCAGACTTGAATAATCATCTAAAAAATGTGTAAAAACTCCAATGTTTGTAAACAATTTACTAATAATTTTTGCTACTTTAATATCTGAAACACCATTGTTTTTACATATTTCATAAAATTCCTTAAAGCTGATAAACTTGTCATTAATTTTTCCTAATTCTGTTCTTATTTTAACCCACGATTTAGGTAAAACATAACCTATTTGAGGCAGATTACTAAGCTGTGTTTTTATAATGTTTTGCAGTTCAGGTATTTGATTGCTGTCGGATAGGTCAATAGTAATTATTTTGCGAATAATATCTCCAAAACGTTTTTTTAAACCAGTTTTATTTATTTTCCAACTATGATTTTGTTTTTTGTTTAGCAAAATAACTAACGGACTATCTATGCCAGTAAGTTGTTCTACGGTGTTTAACCAATAGTTAAAGTCTGTTTTTTGTTCACGAGTATCGGCAAGTAGAACATATAAAGACCTGTTGCTGAAAAAAAACTGATGTGTACCATGATAAATTTCCTGACCTCCAAAATCCCATAATTTTGCATTAAAATTTTCTACGTTTTTTTCGGCATACTGCCAATTGTTTACATCTATACCAAGAGTAGTAGCTTCGGGTTTAGGCATTGGAGCGGTTGGTTCTATTATTTTTGTGGCAAAAGTAGTTTTGCCTGCTCCAGCCTCGCCAATAATTATTAGTTTAGCTTCTTGCAAAACACTTGTTCCATGTTTGGCTTGTTCAAAATATTCAATTATAACCTCCCCGCCTAATTCTACAATTTCTTTTGGTGGATATTTTAAAGGATTGTTTTTAAAACGAAAATAAAACATATCATTTTTAAACAATGATTTTATTACAGAAATATCTTTTATTTGATTATTTGATAAATCAAGCAAATCAATTTGTTTTAAACATTCTAATACAGAAATATCTTTTATTAGATTATTATCTAAACTAAGCTGTTCAATTAATTTTAAATTTACTAATACAGAAATATCTTTTATTTGATTATTTTCTAAATAAAGCTGTTCAATTTGTTTTAAATTTTCTAATACAGAAATATCTTTTATTTGATTATTTGTTAAAAAAAGCACTTTAATTTTTTTTAAATTTACTAATACAGAAATATCTTTTATTTGATTATTTCCTAAAAATAGCACTTTAATTTTTTTTAAATTTTCTAATACAGAAATATCTTTTATTTGATTATCTGTTAAATAAAGCTGTTCAATTTTTTTTAAATTTTCTAATGCAGAAATATCTTTTATTTGATTATTTGATAAA
>JAOZTW010000017.1:0-12843 GCA_029938985.1 Bacteroidales bacterium
AAAATATTAATAAAAATATAAAAAATAATATAAAATGAATTTTGATTTAATAGTAATAGGCAGTGGTCCTGGTGGTTATGTAGCAGCTATAAGAGCAGCACAATTAAAAATGAAAGTGGCTGTAATTGAGAAATCTGAAATTGGAGGTATTTGCCTAAACTGGGGCTGTATTCCTACAAAATCGTTGTTAAAAAGCTCACAAGTATATAGTTATATTAAAACTGCAAAAAGATACGGAATAACAGTTGGAGAAGTTGAACCTAATTTTTCAAAAATAATTTCAAGAAGCAGAACAATTGCAAATCAGATGAGTAAAGGTGTTGGTTTTTTGTTTAAAAAAAATAATATAACTCTTATTTCTGGATTTGGTAAAATTGTAAATAAAAACACCGTTGAAGTAAATAGTTTGGAAGAAGTGAAGCAATATACAACAAAAAATATTATTCTTGCCACAGGTTCACGTTCAAGAGTTTTGCCTAATATTGTTCAAGATGGTGAAAAAATTATTGGTTATAAAGAAGCACTATCGTTGCCAGAACAACCTAATACAATGGTTGTTATAGGTTCGGGTGCTATTGGTACAGAACTTGCTTTTTTTTATAGTACACTTGGCACAAAAGTTCACTTGGTAGAATATATGCCAAATGTAACTCCCTTGGAAGATATTGATATTTCGAAACAAATGGAAAAAAGTTTAAAAAAAGCAAAAATAAAATTAAAATTATCTTCAACAGTAGAAGCTGTGGACACAAGCGGAAATATTTGCAAAGTAAAAGTTAAAACACCAAAAGGCGAAGAAATTATTGAAGCAGATATTGTACTATCGGCTGTGGGAATAACTCCAAATCTTGAAAATATTGGAATAGAAGAAATTGGGATTGAATTAGAAAATGGAAAAATAAAAGTTGACGATTTCTACAAAACCAATATTGAAGGAATTTATGCTATTGGAGACATTATCAACACCCACGCTCTGGCTCATGTAGCCTCAGCCGAAGGCATAACTTGTGTGGAAAATATTGCTGGTAAAAATCCTGAAAAAATTGATTATAAAAATATACCAACTGCAATTTATACTAATCCAGAAGTTGCATCTGTTGGATATACAGAAGCTTCTGCAATAAAAGCGGGTTTGGATATTAATGTTGGTCGTTTCCCGTTTTCTGCACTTGGTAAAGCAACTGCCGCTGGTAGTAGAGATGGTTTTGCAAAACTAATTTTTGATAAAAAAACAGACAAACTAATTGGTGCTCATTTGATTGGACTTAATGTTACCGAAATGCTTGCACAACTGGTTATAAGTAAAAAACTTGGTGCTACAGGACATCAAATAATTAAAACAATTCATCCACATCCTACAATGTCGGAAGCAATAATGGAAGCTGCCGCACAGGCTCATAATGAAGCAATACATATTTAATTTATAATTTAAAAACAAAAAAAATGAAAGGAATTATTCTTGCAGGAGGTGCTGGAACAAGGCTTTATCCTATTACAAAAAGTATTTCAAAACAAATTATTCCCATTTTTGACAAACCAATGATTTACTATCCTTTGTCAATATTAATGTTGTCGGGAATAAAAGAGGTACTCATAATTTCAACCCCTCATGATATTGATTTGTACAAAAATCTATTAGGTGATGGTTCACAACTCGGAATATCAATTGTTTATGAAATACAACCTTCTCCCGATGGCTTGGCTCAGGCTTTTATTATTGGAGAAGAATTTATTGGTAATCAAAATGTTTGTCTTATACTTGGCGATAATTTATTTTTTGGATATGGACTAACTGGTATTTTGAAAAAATCGGCTAAGATGAAAGACGGAGCTATTATTTTTGGTTATTATGTTAAAAAACCACAAAGATATGGAGTTGCTGAGTTTGATGAAAACAAAAATGTTATAAGTTTGGAGGAAAAACCAGAAAATCCAAAATCAAATTATGCAGTTACAGGATTGTACTTTTATAGTAATGATGTAGTTGAAAAAGCAAAAAATCTGAAACCATCAGCAAGAGGTGAATTAGAAATTACGGACATCAACAGACTGTATTTAAACGAAGGCAGATTACAAGTTGAACTTTTGGGACGAGGAATGGCATGGTTAGACACTGGTACTCACGAAAGTTTATTAGACGCTTCCAATTTTATAGCAACAATTGAAAAACGACAAGGATTAAAAATTGCTTGCTTAGAAGAAATAGCTTATAAAATGAATTTTATTGATAAAAATCAACTTCTTAAACTTGCTAAACCATTGAAAAACAATCAATACGGACAATATCTTTTAAACTTACTTAAATAATTTGGCATTTTTATTTTTTAAATACCGCAATTTACTATTGTAAATGAGAACTTTAGGCATATTAAAATAATCAAAACAACGCAGTAATTTGTATTTATGAAAAATGACAATAATTTAAATAAATAATTGACAAGCTTTTTTTATATCAATTAGTATTCTATTATTTTGTTATATTAAAAATAATAGTTTACTTTTGTTTAAAATTTGGTGTTTTTCATAAACGCCAAAATTTTCATATTAATAACTTAAAACACTTAAAAAATGAAAAAATTACTATTTACAAGTTTACTTGTTGTTACATCATTATTATTATTTGCACAAAGTCCGTTACCAAAAGGTAGCAAACAACTTAATGCGGGAGTTGGTTTTTCGGACTGGGGCATACCTGTTTACGTAGGTTTAGATTTTTCAGTTCACGACGATTTTTCTCTTGGCGGAGAATTAGGCTATCGTTCCGACAATTATGAAACGAACTATAAAACCTATAATTACAATATCTTTAGTTTTAATTTTAATGGAAATTATCATTTTAACACCTTATTGGGAATACCACCAGAATGGGATTTTTACGCAGGTTTAAATATTGGAATATATTATTGGGGAAATAATAATGATAATAATCAAAAGCATTATTATAGAGATGCCAATAGCAACTCAGGAGTTGGACTTGGTGCTCAGATAGGTGGAAGATATTATTTTAACAGTAAATTTGGTCTCAACTTAGAATTTGGTGGAGGCAGAAATATGTCAAATGGAGGAAAATTCGGAATAACTATTAAACTTTAATAATTTTTCGGCGTTTTTCACGAGTGTCAAGTTCAAGGCTTTTTATAAATATTAGAATTAAAGTTTACCTTTGTAAATGAGCATTTTAATATTTCAAAAGTAACGAAGAAATTGATACTCGTGAAAAACGCCAATTTTTCATAAAAATAACTTTAAGTAGCTAACGATATATAATACAATGTTTATAGTTAGCTACTTATCTCGATTTAAAAAGTCGTTGCAATTGATAAAGAATGAACTCAATGAAACAAAAAAATAAAAAAATAATTATAATAATATTTTTTGATATTTTGATGATTATTATTCTTTGGCTCAATCTTTCTTGGATTGTTTTTGATTGGGTGTTTTCTATGTCAATTGTAAGTGATTTTTTTAAAACCAAACTTACCGATTTTTATACTTTGTATCAACCTGTTCATGAAAATTTTTTATATTACGATTTGATTTTTGTTGCAGTATTTTCCTTAGAAGTAATAATTAGATGGTTTTTTGCGATTGCCAAAAAAACTTATTCCAAATGGTTCTTTTATCCTATTATTCACTGGTACGATGTGCTTGGTACTGTACCTGTTGGTGGTTTTTTATTGCTTCGTTTTATACGTATTTTTTCAATTATTTATAGATTAAATAAATTAAAAATAATTGACATTAAAAAAACTTATATTTATAAAAAAGCAAATAAATATCAAAACATAATAGTAGAAGAGATTTCGGACCGAGTTGTTGTTAATATTTTATCAGGTGTACAAGATGAGCTAAAATCTGAAACTTTTGTAACAGACAGAATTATTGATGAAATTATTTTGCCAAATAAAGATATACTAACAGACTTGATATCAGAGAAGGTAAGTAAAATATCCACACAAGTTTTTGATCATCATCAAGAAGATTTAGAAAAATATATTAACAAAAAAGTAAGTGATATATTTAGAGAGAATAAAGACGCTAAAAAAATAAAAAAAATACCTGTGGTAGGTCATGCAATAAGTTTAAATTTACAAAAATCAATTAATGATATTATTATCAATATTTTAGAAAGTATTATTTCCGATATTGCATCTGAGCAAACAGATGCAAAAATAAAACAAATTGCTGGCAGTGTTTTTGAAAGTCTTATTGTTGACGCACAAAAAGATACTGATAGTCTCATTCAAAATGTTGTGATTGATGCTATCGAAATTATTAAAGATCAAGTAAAAGTTCAACAATGGAAAATTAAAGAAATTAAAGAATTAGAAACAAAATTAAAAGCAAATAATTCACCAAAAGTTCAACAAAAACTACAAAGACTTCTGGAACAAAAAAAACAAGAACTTTTTTTCACTAAGTAAAAATGAAATAATAAGTAGCTCCAAGATACACCGTTTTTTTGTTTTTTTAATTATTTAATAATCTGCAAATAGCGAGCTATTTAATGACTTTTTAAATATTTTAAAAAGACAAAATAAACAAAGTAGTTTGATGTTAGTAATTTTTTCTTTCCACTAATAATCAATAAATTAAAAAATCATGAAAAAACACATAATTTTCAGTCTCCTAATAATATTTATTGGAACGAATGTAGCAAATGCTACAACAAAATCAAACAAACTACAAATTAACAAAAAAGAATTTGTAAAGTATGAAGACGGTAAAAAAACGGCAAATAATAAATCGCCCTTTAATTTTTTGAAGAAAAATAAAAAGAATTTGGTAAAGAAAATAACAAAAATAAATGATAAATTTGCCACAACAGGACTACCAACTCCTTGGTTATTAATTATTATAGGTTTAATAATAGTACTTTTTGGCGGAATTTTCTCCTTGCTCTATTTAATTGGAGTTGTTTTGATAATTGTTGGAGTTATACTCTTACTCACATAGTTGTTTATACTTATTTTTAAAAGAAATCAAGCAAGGCATATAAAAAAAAGGCGTTTTTCACAAGTATCAATTTCTTCGTTACTTTTGAAATATTAAAATGCTCATTTACAAAGGTAAACTTTAATTCTAATATTTCAAAAAAGCCTTGAGCTTAACACTCGTGAAAAACGCAAAAAAAATAATTAACTATTAATACTGGTTATTTTTTTGCTTGATTTCTTTTTGTTGGTTGCCAAACTCCTGATTTTACACCATTTGCCCATCTAAAAAAACCAATTATCAATGCTATATTCATGCTATAAAAATGTGTAATAAATCGGAGAATAGAAATATTTATATTTGTTTTTTTTAGCAACATATCCCAAAAAGGAAGGGTAAAAGTGAATAGTAAACCAGCAAAAGAAAGTTGATACAGAGTATTTTCAAGTAGAAAAATATTACAAATAAAAATTTCTATAATAAAAAATGGAATAATCCAACGTAAAACTTTATGAGAGAAAAAGCTAAATGACACACCAAATTTACTAATGTAATTATTCTCTTTTTTTTCAAATGGATTTAGTCCAATTAAGCCAAGCAAAAGTTTTCTAAATTGATTTAAGTTTTGAAAATTACCAGTTGCAATTCTTGTTTTTCTTCTAAATTCATCTTTAAGATTATTAGAAACATCTTCAAAAACAATAGATTCAAGATTATTTATTGCTTTATATCCTTTTTGAAGAACTTTCATGTTTATATAAAAATCATCTACTAAAAAATTAGAAGGCACTGGCTTATATAATTCTCTTCGTATTGAATAGCACCCCCCAAACGGTCCCATCATTGTTCCCCAAATATCACTTTCAAAATTTTTGATTTTTACCTCTCTCGAAATATATGCACTTTCTTGAATAGAAATTCCATCTTTTTTTAAACCTTTGTTAATCATGTGTGTATCAACAAGTCCTATTTCATTATTTTTGAATTGTTTTGCTAATTCAAATATTGTATTTTCATGAAAAAAAACGTTTGCATCAGAAAGAATTATTATAGACCCTTTTGAGTCTGCAAAGATTTTATTTATCACTCCTGGTTTTCCTTGCCGTTCTTTAAAAGGAAAAAATTTTATGTTTTCATACTTTTTTGCATACCTTTCCATTATTAAATCACTCGCATCAGAAGAGTTGTCAGAACCTACAATTATTTCAATTTTATCAGGAGGATAATTTGATTCTAAAATACTATCAATTTTTTCGGCTATCACCTCCTCTTCGTTAAATATTGACATTAAAATAGATACAAATGGAAGTTCATTTTCTTTCTCAAAAAACTCTGTATTTTTACTTTTTTTCGGTAATAATTTTAATATCAGCGGATATAAAATATATGAGTGAAAAATAATAAGTATTGATGTCCAAAATAAAATTTGTAAAATAATTTGCATTTTAATTAATTTATATGCTTTTTATAAAAATTTATTAATGATTTTGAAATTGATAGATTATCAAAATTTTTTGAAATAAAGCTATTTGCATTACTTCCTATTTCAAAAAAAATTATTTTATTATTTAAAATAGCAATAATTTCTTCAGAGAACATATCTGGTTTATTTGCTATCAGTATATTAACATTGTGACTCGCAGGAATTCCCTCTACTCCTATTGAAGTAGAAATTATTGTTTTTCCAAGTGCCATTCCTTCAATTATTTTAATTCTCATTCCACTACCCGAAAGTAAAGGTACTATCATCAATGCTTTTGAGTTAATAAAATCGTCAGCACTTTCCACTTCGCCACAAAATACAACATTTTTTTGTTTTATTTTTTCCACAAACCAACTTGGAGCATTTCGTCCAGCTATATAAAATTTTAAGTCAGGCATTTTTTCCAATATATTTTCCCAACAGTTATGCAAAAACCACAATATTCCTTCCTGATTTGGCGACCAATCTAAAGCACCAAGATGAAATATTGAAGGAAATTCTATATTTTCGTAATGGGGTTTTTTATTGTCTATTTCATAGCCAGTTGGAGTTGTATGACTTGCTTGTTTGTTTCCTAATTTATCTAATATTTTCCCATCTCGTTCTGTGATAGGAACTAATAAATCATATTTATTAAGCATCTCCACCTCCATACGCTCTATTCGTGAAGTAAGAATTTTAATATATTTTCGTTTTGCGAAGTTATTTTGTTGTGCCAAAGTCCTTTGCCATATTTCATGTTCTATGTTATGAGAACGTAATGAAATTTTAGCATCAGAGTATTTTTTTAGTATATATATATAAGGTGTCAAATACAAACCCTCCAGCTGAATTATATCAAAAATATTATTTTTTAATTCTTCAATTATTTTTTCTATAAACTTCTGACAAATAAATCTTTCTGCATTATATGGCATTTCAGAAAAAAGCAAATTTTTTAATGCGACAAAAGGTTTAATAGTTGTATCTATATAACTATCAATAAATTTAATTTTTGAATTTAATTTTTCCGGTATTTTTTTTATATCAAAATAATGCTTAGAAGTATTGAGAGTAAGCAAAGTAACTTTTGCAAACTCTGATAATCCTTTTGCTAAATTCAGGGTTGCTATAGAACCTCCATCTTTTGGAGGGTATGGAACTTTGTTTGAGAGAATTAGGATATTCATTATTGTATCAATTTTGTATAGTCAAATATCATATTTTGCCAAAACAACATAAAAGTTTAAAAACTTAAAAAAATATTTTTATTGTTTTCTTGTTTTTTTATAGAATAAAAATCAGACTCTAACTGTTTATAATATTGTATTTTAACAAAATTTCTAAAAATTTCTAAACTTTTACTTTTTCGTGTCTTTTTGAGTGCAGAAAAATATTCTGTTTTTACTTCATTTTTCAATATAATAAAAGGAAGATTATTTAGCTGTAATAAATAATTCATTAAAAGTCTGGCTGTTCGTCCATTACCATCATAAAATGGATGAATACTTACAAAATCAAAATGAATATCTGCAGCTTTATTGATAATTTCAATATTTGTTAGTTTTTCTATTTTTTCATAATTTCCAAAAAATTTTGTCTTTAAAACTGGTATTTTTTTGGCATCAGGAAAAACTGTATTTCCAGCAAAAACCGAAGACAAACGATATTCTCCCATAGCACTATCTACTGTTCCAAGCACTGTTTTTACAGTTGAACCAGTATTTTTTAAAACTCTTGAATTTAATGTTTTAACAAATTTTTCATCAATTTTTGCATACAATTTTGCTTTCTCTACTATATAATTTATTGCATTTTTATAATCAAAAATTTCTAAATTATCTTTGATTGATTTTTTTTCTGAAAACCTATTTATTGTAAAAATATTTTCCATTTCTTCTAAAGTTAAGGTATTTCCCTCTATTGCATTTGAATGGAAGGCAAAATTTATATACAATTTGTTTATATTTTCATCAAAAGAAAAAAAATCTTCTTCAATATATTTATTTAATATTTTATCCAATTTTGTATTTATTTCTTTCATAATTTTTAATATAAAAAACCAAAAATCCAAAGTGGAATAATATTAGCTATTCCGTTTTCAATATTATCTTTCACAACATAAGCATTACTAAGATTTTTTATTTGTTTTTGTTGTTTGTTTTTATCACCAATTTCAAAGTTATATTTATTATCAACAACAAAATCAGTTTCTTTTGAATAGCGAACTATCTGTGTAGTTGACAATTGATTTAAAAAAAATGTTTCTCTAATATTTCCAATATTATAATTATTTTTTGAAATAACATTCAATAAATTGGTATTATGCATAAATATTTTTTCTGGCTTCGCTAAACTACTAACATCCTGACTATTGCGATACAGTTGATAAATTATTTCTGCTTTTTCTAAATAATTTAAAAGCGATAATAATGTAGGTCGTGCAACTGCTATTCTTTCGCTCAATTTTTTTATATTTGGTTTAAAAGGCGAAGAAGTTGAAACGGCGTATAATAATTTTTTTATTTTATAAACCATATTATAATCAATTTTATAAACAGCTGTTAAATCATTTTCCAAAGCTGTATTTATGGTGTTTTTCAGCTTTTTAGCATATTCAATTTCTCCCTCAATAAAATATGGATATGCACCTGTTGCAACATATTTATTAAATTCAAAAATTGGTTTTATTTTGTTGTTTATAGTTTCTGTTAGTTCTGTATGGTTTTCTAAAATATCTTCTAATTTGTATGTAGGTAAATTAATATTTGATTTTAATGCTATATATTCTCTCAAAGACAATTCTTTAAGGTAATATTCTACGACTCTACGACTTAAATCGTATTTTGCTTTTTGAATTTCTAAAATTGAGGAGGAAGTAAAAACTACTTTTAAATCTTTGTATTTGTCATAAATTAATTTTATCTCTCGTGACCAATCTGGATATTTATGCACTTCATCAAGAAATAAATATTTTCCTCCATTCAAAACAAATTCATTAACGAGGGAGGTTAGCGTGTTATTAAAAAAATACGATTCCTCCATACTAATGTATAAAACTGTTTGATCTATTTTTAAATCTTTTTTTATATGTTGCAACATTAAAGTTGTTTTGCCACTTCCTCTTGCTCCTTTTATTGCTATTAATTTATTATTCCAATTAATTTTATTAATCAAATATCTTTGAAATTTTGTTGAAGTTTGCTCAATTATTCGTTTTGATTGTATTATGAGGTCTGTAAGCATTGTTATTTTTGTTTATTTGTTAATTATATTTTACATAAAATACACTTTATTGATAAACGTAATTAACATAAAACATATTGTATTGATAAACATATTTAACAAATAAAATACATTTTTGATAAATACAATTAACAAAATAAATCTATATTTGGTAAATACAATTGACATAAAACAACTTTTTGATAAATGCGTTTAACAAAACAAATATTATTTTGTTAAACACGATTATCAAAATCAATAATTAATTGTCAATAATTAATTGTTCATTGTTAAGTTTCTTTCTTTTGAACTTAATAAAAAATTTAGTTAGCACATCTTTGTATGCGTCAAAATTTAAAATTGTAGCATCTGTTGTAGCTTTCCATGTAAGAAAAATACCTACAGGAAAAATCAAAAGCGATGAAAACCACATTCCAAAAATCGCATCAAGAACACCTTCTCTAACCATTTTTTCGGCAGCCATTGAGATAATATAATATATTAAGAAAAACACAATGGATATTATTATTGGTAAGCCAAAACCTCCTTTTTTGATAATTGCTCCAAGTGGAGCACCAATAAAAAAGAAAATTAGACAAGCTACCGCATAAGTCAACTTTTTATGCCACACTATTTTATGTTTAGCAATCCATTCGTGTTTGCCTCCAAGCTCACTTTTTGAGCTTCTAATTTGCTCTTTCACTTTTTGTGCATATTCAGACGAAAGCTCTAATATTTTACTTTGTATAAAAATATTTTCGGCTTCATACGCACTATCAACATCAATAAAAATAGGAAGGTTTGATGCAGATAAATTTCTTCTAACAGAATCTGCACTTATATATAAAGCAGAATCTGATTTATTTCTAATTTTAATTTCATTTTTCAAATATTTGTTTCCTATCAATGTTTTTTTAGTAAATTCAAATTTTCTTTCATATTTATTTGATAAGGAATCAATAGCCTTTTTCAAACTTGTCATATCCAACATCTGATAATTTTTCTTAAAAATTGCATCATCAGACTCTTCAAAGCCAAATCCTTTAAGTTTTAAAGATAATGTTTGTTCGGTAAATATGTTTCTAACATGTGGATATGTTTTTTTTTCCATATCTTTCTCTTCTTCATTTTGCTCTTCATACTGACATCCACTATATAAAGTTATCAGCATAAATTTCAAATCATCGGTTACTCTAATCATTCCTGAGTCAGCAACTATAACAATATTGTTCCCTTTATTTTTAGAATGATCATAAATCATAAAATCATACATCATTTTGGTTTTATTGGATTTATCACCTATTCTTATACTAAAACCATCTATATCATTATTAAATTGACTCTCTCTAATATCCAAAGCAGGATTTTGATGTTGAACATCAAATAAGAGAGTGTACATTTTTAGATTACTATAAGGTATAATTTTTTCGGTAAATAAAAAGGCTGCAATAGATACAAAGAAGCTTAAAATCATCAAAGGAGTCATAATTCGGCGAAGAGAAATACCCGAAGATTTTATTGCTGTGAGTTCAAAATGTTCACCAAGATTACCAAAGGTCATTATTGATGCAATAAGCACTGCAATAGGCATAGCCATAGGAACAGTACTAAGCGAAGCATAGAAAAATAGTCTTGCTATAATATATAATTCCAGTCCTTTACCTATTAAATCATCAATATAGAGCCATAAAAATTGCATTACTAATACAAAAACGGCAATAAAAAGTGTTGCAAAAAAAGGTCCTACAAAAGATTTGAGAATTAATTGATGTAACTGTTTCATTTATTATTTCTTATAACGTTTTCTTGGTCTTCTTGTTTTGGATTGAATTTCTCTTGTCCGAGGTAAGGTAAAACCGTCTTTTGGTTTTAGTTTGCCTTTCGAAAGTCTTGCAAGCGAATCAAAAATCACAACATCTTGTACAATCTCCTTATTCCAAGCGAGGTAAGTTTTTTTCATGTGATTTGTAATATATACCACCGCTTGTTCTTTTAGTTCTTCGTCTTCAATTTTTGAAAGTTCATCTACAAGTTTTTCAATTACTCGTCCAAAATGTTTGTACTTTATTTCAGAGGCAGTATATTCCAATTTTTTGGGTTTTATGTACATTTCGCTTTTTTCAATCACTTGATATGGATAGTCCACATCTAATTCATAGTTTGACATTATGGCAAGATGATCCCATAATATTTTTTTATGATCTTGAATATGTGAAATTTTTCTATTCAATATTTCCATAGCTTTTATTATTTGTAAAGCTGCGGTATTTCGCATATCTCTATCTTCGATTGTTTTAGCATGATCTATTAGTTTTTGAATATTTCTTCCATATTCCGACAATATTATTTTTTCTTTCTGCGTATTATACTGCATCATAATTTTAGGTTTAAAGTGTTTATATCTATTTATTCAAATTTTTAAATTTTTGAGAAATTAGCTGACCTATTGTCAAACCAGGCTTTTTTTGAAAAAGGTTAAAAATGCGTTGTTGTTTCATTTCAAGACTAAACCTTACAGATTTTAATCCATATTCATGAAAATTTATTGGTATATTTTCATTTTCATCAATTTGTTCATTATCAACATTTTTAAGTATGTCCATACGCAAACTTTGCTTTTCTCTTTCTGACAATGTTTTATCTTTAAATTTTTCAATATTTAATTTTAATTGTGTGTGATTTTCAATTTCTTTATTATCAAAAAAAGTTTCAATGTTATCATATATTTTAACATTCTGTTTATTATTTGCGTAGAGTTTATTATGAATGTCAGCTGATTCAAAATAAATAATATTTTTTTTAATTTTTGTATTAAAATATTTCAAAGCAAATAAAGCCCGTTCAATCGAATTTACAGAAATTAATACTTCATTTTCTATAATTTGTATTTTTCCAAGTACCCAATGATACTGCTTCTCGTTCGATATAATAATTAGATTTTGGTATTTGCTTAGAATAATACCAGATATAAAAATTATCTTTAGCAACATAATCTACCAATTTAATATGTTCGATTCTTTTTAGAAACTTTTTTTTATTTAATAATTTAGCGTGTAATCTAACTGGTTGCATAATGTCTCTTGCAACATTTACGCACGGAATTTTTTTGCTCTGTTTTTTTGTCATTTTTCTATACTATTAGGCATATTAAAATAAATAATTGAATTTTTAAGGTGTTAACCAATTTTTAATTCTTAATTTTTAATTCTTAATTTTTAATT
>JAOZTW010000017.1:12943-21040 GCA_029938985.1 Bacteroidales bacterium
AATTTTTAATTCTTAATTTTTAATTCTTAATTTTTAATTGCTGTTTACGGCACTATGAATATAATTTTAGTTTAGCAAACTTGAGTAAAAGTTGTTTTTTTCCTGCATTTTTAAAATTTATTGTAGCTTTTGTGTTTGGATAATCTCCTACTAATTGTAACACCTCGCCAACACCAAAACGTTGATGCGTTACTTTATTACCTATTTTTATACCAGTAGTTTTATCATAAGTTTTATTATTGGTAGATTTTTTTGTTACTTTTGGTATTTTTTTAAACTTATTATTTTGTGGTTTTAACGCTTTGTTTTCGTCAACAAAATTGTTATATGTATTGCTATGTTTCTTTTTTGCAAAAGTATTCTTTTTATAATTATTTTCAAAAGAATCGGGGTCTTGATTAAAAAAATTATCTGTACCAACTGATTTATGTTCCACAAATTGATCTCCTATTTCTTTAAGAAAACGACTTGGATTAGAGAAGTTTAACTGCCCCCAACGATATCTTAATTCGGCATGACTTATCATCAAATTTTTTTCGGCACGAGTTACGGCTACATAAAAAAGCCTTCGTTCTTCTTCCAACTCACTTGGTGTGGTAGCAGAAAATTGTGAAGGAAACAGCCCATCTTCCATTCCAACTATAAAAACATTTTTAAATTCTAATCCTTTTGCAGAATGGATTGTCATTAAACTTACTTTATTTTTGTCTCCATCTTTTTCGTTGTCATCGTTTGTGAGTAAAGCCACGTCTTCCAAAAATTTACTCAAACTTATATCTTCGTCTTCGTTGTTTACCGTAAAATCTTTTATTGCATTCAATAATTCTTGCACATTCTCATGTCGGCTTATTCCTTCTGGTGTTTTATCTTTAAATAAATCTTTTAGTATTCCCGATTTTGAAGCTATTTCTTTGGTTAGTTCATAAGCATTTAGCTTAAATAATTTTGAAGAAAATCCATTTATTAGATGAGCAAAACCAATCAAACTATTTTTAGCTCGACTGTTTAAATTTATAGTTATATTATTTATATTAACCAAACTATCCCAAATAGATATTGAATTTTTATTTGCATAATCAATAACTTTATCTTGTGTTGTGCCACCAATTCCTCGGCGAGGATAGTTCAACACTCGTTTCAACGATTCGTCGTCTTTAAAATTTACGGTAAGTCTTAGGTAACCAAGCAAATCTTTAATTTCTTTTCTTTGATAAAAAGAAGTTCCACCATAAATTTTATAAGGAATTTTATTTTTTCTCAATCCCTCTTCAAAAATACGAGATTGTGCATTTGTTCTATAAAGTATTGCAAAATCCGAAAATATATATTTAAACTCAAATTGCAAATCTTGAATATTTTCGGTAACAAAATTTCCTTCATCTCGGTCGTTTTTAACCTGCGAAATTTTTATTTTTGCTCCTGTTTCATTTTCCGAAAACGTATTTTTCTTTATTTGTCGTTTATTGTTGGCTATTATACTATTAGCGGCTTGTACTATATTTTTGGTAGAACGGTAATTTTGTTCTAATTTAAATAATTTATGTTCAGGAAAATCTTTTTTAAAATTAAAAATATTTTCAATTTTTGCACCTCTAAAAGCGTAAATACTTTGTGCGTCATCCCCCACTATACAAATTCGCCTTCTTACTTCCGATAATTTTTTTACTATCAAATATTGTGCTTGATTTGTATCTTGATATTCGTCAACAAGAATAAATTGAAATCTATTGCGGTATTTATCCAAAATTTTTGGATTGTCTCTAAACAAAATATTAGTAAAAAGCAGTATGTCATCAAAATCCATTGCATCAGCTTTCTTACAACGTTTTGCATAAAGTGTAAAGATTTTAGATATTTCAGGACGCTTTCTATTAAAATCTTCGTTCATTAATTGTGTGTTGTTTGCATAATTAACATGAGTTATTAAATTATTTTTCGATTTAGAAATTCTGCCCATAATTTCGTTTGCAGTATATTGTTTTGGATCAAGATTTAGGTCTTTCACAATACCACGTATAACACTCTTGCTATCAATAGTATCATAAATTGTAAAACTTGATTTAAAACCTATTGCCTCAGCTTCTTTTCTTAGTATTTTGGCAAAAATAGAATGAAACGTTCCCATCCAAAGATTTTTAGTTTGTTCAAAACCAATTATTTTGGCTATTCGGTCTTTCATTTCACGAGCCGCTTTGTTGGTAAAAGTGAGCGAAAGTATTGAATATGGTGGTATATTGTTTCTTAAAAGGTGTACTATTTTGTATGTTAAAACTCTGGTTTTCCCAGAACCTGCACCAGCTATAACCATTGATGCTCCATCAATATGTTCAACTGCCTGACGTTGCACTTTGTTGAGTTCGGCTAAATAATTTGACACGGATATAAGTTAATTATTAATAAAAAAAATGTTTTGGTGGTCTCTAAAAAATTATCAAAGTTAAATAATTTTTCAATAAAAAAAAGGAAATGATAGAAAAAAGTTTTTTTAAGGAAAATAAATCAATGAAAAATTTGTGTTCAATGAAAATAAAATAATAAATAATGTATAATATGTAGTGTCATTTTTACCGAGACGTTCTTTAAATTCAGGTAAAGCGTTTTCAAATTCTAATGCCGCTTTTTTAAATAGTCCCATATCTGAATATTCAAATGCCTTCTCAATATCTGGAGAATAAAGCTGTGAATATGTTGAGAACAAAAGATTAATAATAATAAATAAATAGATGTATTTTTTCATGTTTTTATTTTTTTAATTATTCAAAGAAATAAATTTTTATGTTTATAAAAAAACTATTTTAAAATAATAGTATAGAAATTGTCAAAAAAACAACTTCGGAAACTGTGTCATTATTTCACTATTTATAGAAAATTAAATAAAGTTTCAAATAATTCATTATTAGTAATTTGTTTTAAGTTCTAAAAATAGCAAACTAATCTAACCGTTTTTAACCTTATTATTTTCCAATTCCATAATTATTTAATTATAAGTATATTTAGTTTGATTTTTATTAAAAAAAAAAAAAAAAGCTAATAAATAGTTTGTTTTTTTGCAAAATTAAATAGTTTGTAGTAACTTTGTGAAAAAAATTATGACGATTTTATTTATTTTGGTAAGGAAAAGTTAACCAAAGTATGATAGTATATTTATAATGCAAAAGAAATTTTGTGAACAAAATAAGGCATGTTTTACAAGTGTAAGGTTTAAGGCCTATTAAATTTCAAAATACCGCAGTTTTCCATTGTAAACGAGGATTTTAAATCTTTTTAAAACACAAAAATTTGTATTTGTAAAACATGCAAAAATAATAATTTAGTTGTATAGATATTGAAACAAAGAGGAAAGTAAAAAAAATGGCGTTTTTCACGAGTGTCAAGCTCAAGGCTTTTTAAATATTAGAATTAAAGTTTACCTTTGTAAATGAGCATTTTAATATTTAAAAAGTAACGAAGAAATTGATACTCGTGAAAAACGCCAAAAAAAATAATTTTACACAAGAATTAATAAACAATTTAGATAAGTGAAAATAAAAATACGAGAAACAATTATTATAAAAAAGTTATTAAGAACTAACTACATTAAAGTAACATAATTATTATAGTAATAGTTTTTGTGGGAAAATAACCATACGTAACTTTTATTAAAACAGATAAAAAACAATAATAAAAAATATAAAACGATGCCAAAATTAACAACATCAGTAAACAAAAATAATGAAGAAAATGACAATAAAAAAGATAAGTCAATTTATTCATTATCAACAAAAGTAGAAAAAAACAACGATGACAACAACACTCAAATAAATAAAGACGGTAGTAGAATCACAAAAGTACACAAATCTACTAAGGTGCAATCAGTTTCTTCGGTGTCAGATATTGCAGAATGGTTAATTAATTTAACTGGCGATGATATTTTTCAACAATTAAAAAACAATCCTCATTTGCAATTGCCATATACCGATGATGACTTAAATACCAAAGGTTGGCTTGAGAAAGCAATTAAAACCATTTTCACTAAAGAAAATATAGTAAAAATGGGGAACCAAATACAAGCAAATCAAGATCAAATGAATAATTTGATTGACGAAGCACAAAAAGCGAAGACCGAGAAAAAGGAAATGTTGGATAAATACAATCTAAAATTTAAAGAATTAAAGCAACAAATTGATAATGCGGAGGATAACAAATTTCAAGTAGAGAAAGAGCTGAGTTCATCTGTGTCGTTACCTACTCTAATTAGCGAATTTTTTAGAGACCCAGACGACAGAAGTGATGAATTGAAAAAATTGATTTCCACAATGCATTCTGCTTTGGAACAAAAAGATAGTAATGTGTCTCGTTTTATACTTAGATTTTCTAAGGGTTGGTTTGTTGTAAAAAGTACTATGAAAAATTTTGGCGATAACGAAAAAGAGAACCTGGAAAAACTACATAATGCCTTAACGCAAATGCTATCTTATATTTCAAATACTTTTATATCCGAACGCAGACCGCTGCTTGATATTATGGCACAAATGTGTTCTAATCAATTCTCTGAATATGACTTTATTTCGCCAGAACAAACACTACAACCCGATCCAGAAATTCATGATGCAAGTGGACTTGGCAATTCAACAATAAAAGAAGGAATTACATTTGCTGTGGTGCGAAAGGAAAGCGGAAAAGCTGTGAAATATGCTGAGATAAAAATGAATTAAAACACAAAACGTTTTGTGTGTCCTGATTATATAAACTGTAGGTGTGGCTTAAACCACACTTACAGTAATTTATTACACAACTTCGTGCTGGTTAGCTAAGACCTCAATTGTAGATAAAAGCAATTTATTTTAGAAAAAAACTACGAAATCTAATAGACAATGATATTTATCAATTAGTGAGTTTAGTGAAAATGAAATAATAAGTAACTCCAGGATACGCCGTTTTTTTGTTTTTTTAGAATTTGACATTTTTTATTATTTGAGAAATAAACAAACTACAGTTCTCCTTAATTGCAATTGTTAATACAAGTCCCAATTTCCTTTCAAGTAGTAATGATACAACACAGGATTGTGTATTTGGTTAATTTCTATTGTTTTGGTGGTGTCTATAAAAAAATCTTTGCCAAAAGATGTCATAAGTAACATTGCCTCGTTGTTAATCCATTGGGTGTTTATGTTATCAAATTTGAGTTTTCTAACAATATTTTTCAAATTATTGCTATGTTTTTTTGTTCCAATAATCCACCCCCATTCTCCCATTGTAATAACCTGATTGTGAATTGGTATTGTGGAAAACCCAGCAGATTCAACTGTTTTGTTGATACAAATAAACGATTTTGTTGCAAAATACGGACTACCAGCTTGGGTTACAATTACTCCATTTGGTCGCAACTTTTTGTAACATAGTTTATAAAACTCCTGCGAATATAGTCTCCCTAATTCTACGGTTCTTGGGTCGGGTAGGTCTATTATTATTACATCAAAAAATAGTTCACATTTTTCAATATATTTAAAAGCATCTTTATTAAATATTTCTACAATATTGTTGTTAAACGAGTTATTGTTCAACTTAGTAAGCACAGGGTTTGTTTTTGCCAAGTTAGTCATCACTGGGTCTAAATCTACGAGAGTAATTTTTTCTACACTTTTATATTTCAGCACTTCTCTTGTAGCACAGCCATCGCCACCACCCAGTATTAGCACATTTTGAGGATTGCCAAGCAGTTGCATTGCGGGATGCACCAATGGCTCGTGATACATTACTTCATCAATAGTGCATAGTTGTTGATTACCATTTATATAAAGCCAAAAATTCTTCTTCCACATGGTTATAACAATTTTTTGATATTTACTTTGTGCCGACAATATTACTTTGTCTTTGTATTGTCTTTGTTCGCTGTACATAACAATAGGACGGGCTATAAACAAGCCAATTATAAGCATTATTCCAGTAAAAATGGAGAATGAAATAAGTTGTATTTTAGATTTTTTAATTTGTTCTTCTAAGAGCAGAAAAAGCAATAGCAATGCTACCGAAAAATTAATAATTCCAAGCACAAACGGAGTAAATGTTAAGCCCAAATAAGGAAGTCCTACAAAAGCAAACAAAACTCCCCCTACAAGGCTACCATAATAATCTTTTTCAATAACCGATGCCACGTTTATTCGCAAGGTTTCGTACTCTTTGTTGAGCCTTATTACTAATGGAATTTCTGTGCCTATTAGAATACCAATAAAAATACTGAAAAAGTATATTGCCACAGCCGAATAAACTGTAAAACCATGAATTACATAGGTAAACAAAGACGAAAAAGCAATGGTTAGCGATAAAACAAACTCAATTATTATAAACTTTTTTAATAAATCGGTTTTAATAATTTTGCTCAATCTGCTACCCAAACCCATAGAGAACAGCATTACAGACACTATCATTGTCCATTGAAAAACCGAGTCTCCCAAAAAGTAACTTGCCAATGTAGAAAGGTTATATTCTGCAACTATCCCCGACAATCCTGTGGCAAATAATGCTATTTTTAATATATTTGAACGCATTTTTTTATGTTAAAAGTCATACGCCGTAAACGGCAATTAGGAATTAAGATACTGTGTTAAAATCTAACATCTTTGAGCTTGGGGAATTTTGACAGGTCAGTATAAATATTAGAATAGCCATAACTCCCATACCTATATGAATCTCCTGTCATAAAAACTTTTTCTACACTCTAAAATTTGTGAAAATAATTTCTAAAATCAATAAAAGGGTCTATATCTCCTATGTCGTCATCTTCTTTGAACCATTTTTTATAAAAAGAATCATCATTGAAATGAAGAAATTTTGGTTTGCTCTCAATTATTCTTTCAGCTACTTTTTTTATTAATTCTTGCTTATTCGTATTTTAAATATTATTATTTCCTTTTTTTAAGCTCTGAGTATTTTAGGCATATTAAAATAGGCTCTTATAGCCAAAATTAACTACTTTTGGTATTTATCATAAAATCCAAAAGTAGTTGATTATTTTTCATTTCAAAAACCTTATTCTATTATTTTCCTGAGCCACCGCTTCTTGATCTTACTTTGGTGTTGTTGTATCTGGTGTTTGTTCTTGTTGTTTTAGATTTGTTTTTAAACCGTTGTTTGAACGACGATGATTTTCCACTCCAAGTAGAGCCACCGCTTGCTTTGCCGTTGTATGCACTGCTTGTTCCGTACATGTTTTTGCCTCCAGTAGATGGTCCGTAATATGCACGATTACCCATATACGATGTTCTGTAATTGTTATAATATGAACGTCTTATAGGAAACATAGCCATGTGAAACATTGTGGACATCATTGCGTATTTTCCATAAAAAGCCCAAAAACTATTATTACCGTTTCCGTGCCATCTGCCATATTCGTTGTTGCCAACAAACTGAGAATAACCAGCAGGAGAAATTACTTTCTTTACCTTACCATCAACTTTTGATGCCACTTCCATTCCTTGTGCTTCCGACATTTGTTCAAACATTTTTTTGTCAACCAGCATCCAATTCGAAAGCTTTTCAATAATAGTATCTCTTGCCACAAGTGTGTCTTGACTTACAACAGAGTCTCTTTTTATTTGTTTGCTAATAAGCATCTTGTATTTATGTTTATAATCTCTCGTTTTTTCAACATAATCCATATCTGTTAGAATAATAGAAAAATTTTGCTCCGCAGAAAGCATAGTTACAAGGCTATCAATAGGGTTTTTAATCTTTTTACTCTTAGTACCATTACACGACGCAAAAGATATAATAGCAATAAGACCGATAAATAAATAAATTTGTTTTTTCATAATTAATAAATTTTAAATGTTAGTAATTGTAAAGATTTACAAAATTAATTATTTTTTTATATTACACAAAATTAACTTATTTTATTCATAAAATTCCCTAAAATTCATAAAATACTATATAACTGAAAAGTCAGGAAAACTTTTCTAATAACATTTAACTATATGTTTTTCATAGAAATAAACAATCTACTGTATTAAGATTTAAGTACATAAAATAATGTTTCTTGTGTGTAATAATCTTTATTGTTATCTAAATCTTCAAATTTGCACTTGTCATGCTATTTAGACGTTTCCAAGTCCCCTATTT
>JAOZTW010000326.1 GCA_029938985.1 Bacteroidales bacterium
GACTAACGAAAGTGAATCTACCGATGACATATCGAAAAAATGGTCTAAGATAACATCAAAAATCGTTGAAGAGTGAAAGTTCAATGAGAAATTGTGTGGGAAACGCAAGTAAAGATAATTGCCTGATTATTAGTCTTTATGATGTTCGGTATTTAGGAGATGTGAGCTTTATTCAATAATGGTCAAATTTAGATAGTCCCTACAAAATAGTGTTGTTATGCAAAATTTTACTATATTTGCCAAAATTTTGATAGTCCATACAAAACAGTGTTGGTATGATTAACAGGTATTTACAAAAATATAATTTTATTTCTTTATATGATAAAAGATAGGGGACACTATGGTTACAAAAAAACTATAATAAAATGATTTTCAAGTAAATATTTTTTAAAATAAGTGTCTTTTTATATATTTAAATAAGTAATTATTTTTTGTTTAATATTGGCAATATAACCGTATTTTTATTAACCAACACTGTTATTTAGGGACTACCAAAATATAAACCACAAGAATATTTTATTGAAATAGAAGAAGGCAAAATCATAAAAGCGAAAAAATACAATTTTATATTTATAAAATAATTGGCAAGCATAAACTCGCTGATATATACAAAAAAGAATACATTTCGATATGTAGGCACTGGTTCAGTTTAATTCTTATTGTATAATTTTGATATTTAATTAATTAAACAGGTCAAATTAATATTATTTATTTTTTGTAGAACTAATTAAACTATTAGATAACAGAATAATAAGGTATTTTAGTTTGATTTTTTTATATTTCATATCTTTATAAAATAATTCGATAAAACTATTAACACTTTCATATTTATTTATCACAAATTAGACTGATAAGTGAATAAGTAAGAAAGAATTATTAAAACCGACATTTCCCACCCCCCTTATTGCATTTTTAGCATTTATTAACTATCAGTATATTAATGTATTAATGTTTTACGAGAATTTTAGTAACAACAAATAAAAATACAACTGTTTAGTTTTTTAAGTAAAAACTATAAAATTTAACTATTTAGCTCTTGATGTGAAAAATATAAACATCAGATTATGTGCATATTAATAAATGCAAGAAAAAAAATTAGGGGTGGGAAATGTAGGGTAACTAATCTTTCCCCTAAAAGATTATTTTTTGTTACCTTTTAAATTAAAAACTTTTTTGTAAAAACTAATTTTATCTGTATCTATAAGTTGTATTTAAACATGCCAAACATTTCTACTCTGTCTGCAATAGTTTGCTTTTAAAATGACACTTCAAGATGCCTATCGGCATGCTTGAAGGTCAAAAGAACATTATAATTATTGTTTAATAAGTTTTATTGTTTTAACAGTTTCGCTGTTTTGGAATTTTATAAAATAAATTCCGTTAGCATTGTTAGTTAAATCAATTGTTAATTCTTCATTATTAATTATTAATTGCTCAATAGTTCTTCCCGATATATCAGTAATAGTAATATCATAATTATCTTGTATTTCTACATTAAATACTCCACTTGATGGATTTGGATAAATATTTACTCCAAACCCTGCAAGTTCTGAAATTGCTACAAAAGCATTTACTTGAACATCAAAAGTACATGTTACAAAGTTTCCGGCATCGTCCATAACCGTCCATTCAACCGTTGTAGTTCCAACTGGGAATTCTGCTGCGTCTAATGTTTCTGTTGTGTTAAAATCGTTTTCAACTCCAATTGAACCACAGTTATCATCAGCTGATGTTGGGTTTAAAGCATCACCTGATACAGTATAAGCAGTTTCTCCTTGTGATAAATCAAATTCTTGATTTTCTGGACAAGCTATAGTCGGGTCTGTTACATCTTCAACTATTACTGTTTGTTCAAGATCAATAGAGTTTCCGTTTCCATCATCAAAATTCCAAGTGATTGTATAGGTTCCTTGTTCATCATAAGTTAAAGCATCAGAAGTTGTTGCTGTTATATCGCTTGCACAGTTGTCTGTTGTGGTTGGTGCTGTTGCTGTTGCAGAACATTCGCCTGTTACATTATCAATAGTTGGAGTCTCTGGTGGTGTAATATCATTAACTGTTACGGTTTGCGTATAAGTTATAATATTTCCATTATTATCATCAAAAGTCCAAGTTATTGAATATGTTCCTTGAACATCATAAAATAAAGCATCGGTAGTTTCTCCTGTTATTTCGTCTGAGCAATTATCATTTGTTGTTGGTACTGTTACTGTTGCAGAACATTCGCCTGTTACATTATCAATAGTTGGAGTTTCTGGGTTCGTAACATCATTAATAACAACATTTTGTGTTACATCAATGCTGTTTCCGTTTCCGTCATCAAAATTCCAAGTAATTGTGTATGTTCCTTGTGTTGTGTACACTAAATTATCAGAAGTTGTTCCTGTAATTGGGTCTGCACAGTTGTCTGTTGTGGTTGGTGCTGTTGCTGTTGCAGAACATTCACCTGTTACATCTGCCAAAGTTGGTGTTACTGGATTTGTTACATCTGAAACTAATGTAATATTATCTGATACTATATTTGAACCTACATCTCCTAAGTCTGTTTTATAGCAACGAACTCTTACATAATAAGTATCTTCTTGTGTTAAACCTGTTATTTCTTCATTGAGAGCTGTTCCCATATCTTTTGAATTGTATGTTGCTACATAAGTAGAGAAATCACTATCTGTTGCAACTTCAAGATAGTAACCATCAAATTCTCCAACTACAGATTCTTCCCAACTAATATTTAGTTTTGAACCACAATTTGTTAAATTTAGATTTTGAGGATAAACCATTGCGTAACTTTCTGTCCAATTTGTATTATCCATATTATATAAAATTTGATGATTACTTCCTTTTAAATCTGAAGTAGTTGTTCCAGCCCCTTCGTTGCAAGTATAATATGAAACAAGGTTTATTTCAGATAACGGGTCTGCAAGTTCATTATACAAATTATTTTGAATATCGCTTAAAGAACGTTCATTATCCCAAATTCTTACTTCATCTATTTCTCCATTCCAGTTCGTATAGGCCCCCATTGTGCCACCAAGTCTTCCCATTATAAACCAGCCAGCTCCGTTTATGGTATTATAGTTTAAACTTCCAGAATTATCAAGAACTCCGTTGATGTAAATTTTTGTATTAGATGCACCATTTTTGAATACTACAGCAATATGAGACCATCTATCAACAGGAACAGTTCCATTTGAAATCATTGTGTTAGTTCCATTTGCAGAAAGAAATATTTGTCCAGATGCAGTTCTTGCAATAAAATAGTTTGAGTTTACAACACTTCCTCCTGAATATTTAGAAATTATGACCTGAGTCTCCGAATTTGAAGCAGGTTTTATCCAAGCTTCAACTGTTAAGTCCTGGGTTGTTGTAGGAGCAGTCATTCCTTCGCTGTTATCTACATAGGTATATTCATCTATACCATTAAAATAAAGAGCATTACCAGGAGGGTCTATACTTAATGACTCATCATAAGCAACAGAGATTGCGTCTGCAGTATTTGGATAGACTCCATTTGTATAATCAAAAGTAATTGAACTATAAACACCAATATACTTAACTGCAAATGAAGTATTTACTCCCGATGTCATAACATTGGTTGTTCCAACAAAAGAGCCACCATCGTTATCAAGAACAACTATAGACCCACCATCTGGAAAATTATATACGCTTTCGGCAAAAGCGACCAATACAATAGGATTAGTAACTGGGCTGTCAAAAGTAAAAGTTGCAGTAATAGTTTCAGGTGCAGTAAGAGTGCCTATCAAAGCACCTTCATAATTAAGAACACCGACATCGGAAATTCCTGTTACTCCATTTGTTCCTGCAATTGAACTCCACCCTCCTGGAACATTAAAGAAATTACCATAAGCCGCAGAATTTGACCCTGTAAATGTTAAGGTTGTCGCTATTCCGTTCATACTACCTACTACTTCGTTGTCGTTTCCGGCATCTCCATTGTTCCAATCTACACTGTGTAGATTTTGCGACATTGTTAAGCTACTAAATATAGCTACTAAAATAAAAATTAATATACCTTTTTTCATGATTTTTATATTTATAAAGATTAATAATTAAAAAGAACGAACTGCTCTAACATACCAATGATCTTGAATTTTCCCATTTACGTAAGGAGTACCATCAGGAAAGTTAAAGATGTATGCACTTGAGTTATCCCATGCTGTTGAACTCCAACGAGCATTATCAGAAATTCCTATTGCAGCCTGGTAAGGTTCCATCAATCCGAGTTCTCTTATAGTTGGTAAACGCCAATCAGTAAATTTTTGTCCGTTAGCATCATGTAGTGCAGGGTTGTTGCATAAATTATCTGCCGAATACCAATCATTGCCAGTGCTTTGATCTTGCGATGCTACAACCAAACCGTGTTTTCCATCAGCTGTTACATAAAACACATATCCGCCTAAATCAGCATTTAAGCCAATTGTATAAGTAGCAGAACCACCATTAGTTGCATTAATTACATAAGGGTTTCCACTTGTTCCTGTTCCTGTTACAGTTACATTTGTTCCTGCTGTTACTGATGTTTCTGAACCGTCAATTGTTGGTTTGTTAGTAAGGTCTGCATAATCTTTATCCCAAGCAGTAAATAAAGGATCTGTTTCACTTGTAAGATAATTAGATAAATTAGGAGTGTTAATAATATCAGCATAATCTTTATCCCAAGTTGTAAATAAAGGGTCTGTTTCACTTGTTAAATAATTTGATAAATCAGGAGGATTTATTAAATCAGCATAATCTTTATCCCAGGCAATAAATAAAGGATCTGTTTCGCTTGTTAAATAATTTGACAAATCTGGTGGGTTGATTAAATCAGCATAATCTTTATCCCAAGAGGTAAACAAAGGGTCTGTTTCGCTTGTTAAGTAAACAGATAAATTTGGAATATTTGTAATTTGAGAGTAATCTACATTTTCAACTTCTTTTGCCTGTATAGCATAAGGAACAGAAAGCAACTGACTTGCTCCCATTACAGTTCCGTTTACAGTAATTTCAATAAAATATTCATCAGCCGTCCAATCTACTCCATTCATATTTTCTATCGAACCAATATTTAGATTTATCAAACCTTGAGCTGTTGTAATAATATCAGCATGGGTTTCATAAAAAACACTTGTAGTTAAATCGCTTTGTAAAATCGAAATATCTATTGTTACTGTTTCATTTGCCTTAATAATTCCACCTCCATCTCTCAATACTGCTTGATATTTAAACATCTCTGGCGTTTGAGCCAAAATTCCTGTTATTGTGATTAAAATCACAACAAATACTACACTTATTTTTTTCATAATTTTAATTTTTAATGATTTTAAATGATTTAATTAATTGGTTTTCTTGTTTTAGGGTTAAGAAATAAACACCATTTGAGTAATTTGAAAAATCCAATTGCTCTACATCGCTTGTTATTTCTGCTTGTTGTAATACTTTTCCGTTGATGTCTGTTACAGTTAAAACACTTGAAGGTCTTGCAGACTCTTCAAGGTTTACTGTCAGTAAATCTTTTGTGGGATTAGGATATACACTTATGTTTATATCCGTTGCTAAGTTTTTTACTTCTGTAATAACATAAGAGTTTTGATGAAAACCTTGTGTTATGATGTAGTCTTCTGCCAAATGTGTTGCCGTAACACACTCTCCTACCGACCAACAAATTTGGTAAGTTGAGTTATTAAAACTCTCACCCGCAGAACTCACAAGTTCGGGGTTTGTTGTTTGACTATATGCCAAACTCATTATTGCTATTCCAATAATAAGAGAAGTTAATCTTTTCATAAATTGTAAAATTTAAAGTGAATAATATTCAATTATTTATTTTACAAAAATACGTAAATATGTTTTTTAAAAATTAAAAATGAGGTAAGCTAAAAGTCAGATTATTATTAAAATAAGGGAGTTAAAAGTAGTCTGTTCCTGTATTTATGTTATTTACAATGCTTTAAAGAATGTTAAAATCGGTTTACAGTCAAATATTGTGATAAAATAAGAAAACTCGGTTTAAGTAAAGTCATTACAATATTTGACTGTAAACCATCTGTTTTTAATAGGTATTACCTTTTGGAACGCTGATACTTTGTAACGCTGATAAAAACGGATTTTTAAAAATCTATTTTTCGGTTTACTATCAATTTGCGTTTCGCTAATTAAAAATGTAGTTTTTAAAATTCAATTTTTGGAGTAA
>JAOZTW010000327.1 GCA_029938985.1 Bacteroidales bacterium
AAAGATAGGAACATATATCAGGAGAATAACCTTCGGATACAGCAGTAGGAATATATTTATGTGCTTGTTTTGAGGCTCCTAACATTGCTCCATGATTTTCGGGAAAATACACTTCAAATCCCATAGAATATAATAATTCGGCGGGTCCTACGCTTGTACACCAAGCTATTTTTTTATTTCCTGTTTCAACAGCATCTTTTAAGCGGTTAAAGTAATCTCCCATAGTTGCACGAAGCATACCCACTGACTCTAACCTTATTATACCTTTTTTATCTTTACTCATATTTTATTTTGTTTTAATATTATTTAAAATAAATTTGTGTTTAAATTTTACATTATTTTTTATTTGAAGTTTCCAAAAGTTTAGTTGTATTTTTTGCCATCAGAAGCAGTTGTCAAGTAATCCTTGACAACTGAATTTCTATCTAATTCATTGTCATTAAGTATATTAGTTATATGCAAACTAATATTTTGCTTCGAGGTGTCAAAAAGTTCTGTAAATTGATTTTTGGTTCATCCATATATTGCCATCTTTTGCATAAAGCGATACATTTGCTTTACCATCAGTGGTATTATTTTGTTGTTGCCCTGTCCGAGAGTTGCAGTAACGGAGCAGATAAACTTGTTTATATATTTGTAACATGCTAAATAATAAGATTATATGTAAATGCGTAAGCAACATTAAATAGGTCTTAGACCTTAAATTTGCAACTACCGAGCAAAATTTAATTTAACAATTTTTCCAAACTGGTCTTCTTTTTTCCATAAACGAATTTATGCCTTCATTAGCGTCTTCTGTTTCCATTAATTCATTGATAAATAAATCGGTAAATACTGGAAGGTTTTTGTGCATAAAAAAGTTAAAAGAAGCTCTTGCGGCTTTGTTTGCATATCTTAAAGAAGACGCACTTTTACGAACAATATTCTTTTTAATCCATTCATCTACAGAACTATGTAAAGTTTCTTTATCTTCAAAAACTTCATTTATCAAACCAATATTTTTTCCTTCTTCGGCAGTAATAACTTTACCTGTAATTAGTAATTCGTCGGATTTAGCATTTCCTATTTTTAATGGTAGCATTATGGAAGCAGGAGGAGCAAAAACTCCTAATATTATTTCTGGTTGACCAACTTTTGCTGTTTTATCTGCAAAAATAAAGTTACAAACCAATGGTAATTCAAAACCACCTCCAAGACATTGTCCTGAAATTATTGCCATTGTGGGAATATGTAGGTCAATTATTGTGTAAAATAATTTGTGAAAACTATTTAACATTTCTGCTGCTAATTCTTTTTTGTGTTCTTCTACACTTGCCCCAAAAGAAAAGTTTTTACCAGCACCTTCAAAAGTAATTAATTTTAAATCTTTGTTATTTTTAAAAGATGATAGCAACTCTATTAATTCTGCCATCATAATTTTGTCAATAATATTAGCTTTACCATCGTCCAAAATTATTCTAACAACACTATTATCAAATTTATATTCAACTTTAATTTTTTGCATTTTTTCTAATTTATTAAAAATTATTGGTTTTCAAATTTATAAGGCATATTAAAATAAATAATTAGCTAATTTAAGCAAAGTTATTTTTATTTGGCATTTTTCATAGGTGTAAACTACTGCGTTATTTTGATTATTTTAAAATCCTCATTTACAATAAGTAAACTGCGGTATTTAAAAAATTAAAATGCCTTGTACTTTACTCCTATGAAAAACGCCTTTTTTTTAACAATTCAATAAATATAATAATATCAAGCTATTTGCATATTTTTTTGAAAAAGATAAAAGTAAAAAGAACAAATTTAAAAAGTTAATTTATTTATTTTAATATGCCTAAATAAGCACTCATACAAAAGTTTTTACACAATTGTTTTTTTAATCAGCAGGTTTATAATTACATAATTGTATTATTGAACCATTACATAATTGTATCATTCCTTAGCAATACAATAATACTTATTTATATTGTGGCGAAATTGCTTTAATTAACTCTTCGTTCCAAGCTTTTCCCTCGGCAAGCATTTGTCTTAATTTTGCAAAGTCAACTTCTCTATTTCCTCTTAGACCATAGTTAAATGCTTGAAAACCGGCTTTCCCTTCGGTCATCATATTAAGTGCCAACCAATCACGATTAGTCTCTTTGTTTTTATCCCAATGTTCAAGTTTCTTTTTTCGTAACGAATTTATTGTTTTACTCAAACAGTTAGGCATTGTCATCATTAATTTAGTACAAATAGTTTCAACTGCTTTATCCAATAATTCAAGGTCTACTTCTCCTTGTTTAAGCATTTGTTTTGCTTCTGCAAGTGCCTCGCCAGATTTCATTTTTCCATATACCATCTCACCTTTATCGTTCACCCATTGTTTCTGTACCAATGGATTAGCAACAAATTCGCCGTTCACTTTTAAAGAAGGAACAATTTCGGTAAGCAAACCATATCGCATAGCTTCGTGAGCCGACCACGGGTCGCAAACAGTACATGAGAACATAGCGTTTTCAATACCAACAAACAATTGAAGAAAATCGGTAGAACCACCATCTGGGGCACTACCATGCTTAGGACCAGCTTGTCCAAAACGTGCTAAATCATGAGCAATAGAAAAATCACAAGCCATTCCTATTTCTTGACCACCACCAATTCGCATTCCATTTACTCTATTAACAACAGGTTTGTCAGACATTAGAATTGCCGAAACCATATCGTTAAAAAGACGCATATATTGTTTGTATTCCTGTGGGTTACCTGCGTAGTATTCAGCATATTCCTTAGTATTTCCACCCGTACAAAATGCTTTATTTCCAACAGCGGTAAACACTATGGCAACAACACTTCTGTCGTTTGAGGCTTCACGCATTGCAAGAATAATTTCTTTAACTGCATCTGTTGTATAAGAATTGTATTGTTTTGGATTGTTTAAACTAATCCAAGCGTTGTACAAACCGTCAACTGGATTTCCACTAAAATCTAAACATGGTTTTTTCTCAAAAAGTATTTCCGAATAATTTGCTTCTACAAGATTATGACTTACTAACATATTTTTTTATTTTTTAATAAATTATTAATTAAGTATTTATTTTTTGGTTTTCTCTAAGTCTTTGAATTTCAATTGAATTTCATTTAAAAATCAGGAACAAGAATAGAGCGTTTTTTATATTTATGTTCTAAAGTGTTTTTAAAAACTTCATTTATTTTAGACATAGGGAAAGTTTCAATATATGGTTCTATTTCTAATTTTCCTTGTGCAATTAATTCTACTACATCTGGATATAATTCTGGTTTACAGCCCCATGTACCAATTATTTTAGCATCAAACGCCATAAGGTTACTTAGTCTTACATTTGGTTTATCCATTGTAAAGCCTACAATAGACAATGTAGAAGTGAAGGTAAGTAAGCTATACGCCATTTCTTGACCTGCTTTTGTACCCGACATTTCAAAAATTTTCCAACCAAAACGAGACACTCCAAGTTCTTTTGCTATTGCTCTTACATTTTTTTTGGTTGCTCTAAAATCAGCTCCTTTTACATTTAAAACTGCATCTATACCGTTGTTTTTTACCGTTTCAAGTTTTTCATCATCAATATCAATTGCTAATACTTTTGCTCCCATTATTTTAGCAATCAGTGCAGCATAAACTCCCACACCACCTACTCCAATAACAATTGCCAAGTCGCCAGCTTCGAGTTCCGATTTTTCTAAAACTTGATAAGGTGTAGAAATAGCATCTGCAATGATAGATAATTTTTCTAAAGGATATTTTGCGAGTACTTTTTCGTCAACAGGGCATAAAAATTTAGAAGGAACTTTGATATGTGAGGCAAAACCACCATCAAAATCGTTGCCAGGCATCAATTGATTTTGGCACATATTACTTCTTCCTTTGTTGCATAATTCACAATCACCACAAGGTAAAACAGCTGGAATTATTACTTTTTTCCCAAGCCATGAAGTGTCACCTGCTACTACTTCGCCACTAATTTCGTGACCAAGCGTAAGTGGAAGTTCTTTTTTTGTTTTTACTCCAAAATGCCAAAAGCTTAAATCGGTATGACACACACCACAACCGGCAATTTTAACTAATACTTCTCCTGCTTGCAATTCTGGAAATGAGCTTTCTGTTAATTTAAACTCTGATTTTAATTCCGTCATTTGCCATGAATACATTTTATTGCTCATATAAAAATATTATTTTAAGATGTTTTAGACATATTAAAATAAATAATTAACCATTAAAACTTGTTCTTTTGAATTTTATTTTCTTCAAAAATACATACAAATATCTTGATGTTATTATATTTATTGAATTGTTAAAAGTAAAAATAACCTCGCTAAAATTGGTTAATTATTTGTTTTAATATACCTTATTTTTTTATAAATAAATTATTTATTTTATCTAACTTTCTCGTTTTATAACCATTGCGGTACTAACTCCTCCACCTCCACAAATTGCAGCTACACAGTGAGTTTGTTGTCTTTGTTTTAAAGCATAGTAACCTGTTACTAAAATTCTTGCTCCACTAATTCCCGTTGGGTGCCCCAGTGCAATTGCTCCACCATGAACATTTAGTTTATTTTTATCCCATTTCAAAACTTTTTGGTTCGCAAGTACCTGCACAGCAAAAGCTTCATTAACTTCAATAATATCCATATCGGATAACGACATGCCTGCTTTTTTTAATGCCATAGGAATTGAATAAGCTGGACCTTCTCCCATAACATTTGGATTTACAGCAGTTTGGGCATAAGAAACAATAGAAAACAACGGAGTTGCACCAATTTCTTTTGCTTTTTGACGTGAAGTTAAAATTATTGCTGTTGCTCCGTCGCTTAATCCACAAGCATTTGCTGCCGTAACAGTTCCGTTGCTACGAAAAGCTGGTTTCATTTTTGCAATTTTATCTTTATTAATTTCATATCTAATTGTTTCATCTTTATCAAAAATGAATGCTGATTTTTTTCTTGTTGCAGGAATTTCAATTGGAACAATTTCCTCATTAAAATAACCATTTTTTTGAGCCTCAGCCGCTTTTAGATGACTATTTATAGCAAACTCATCTTGTTCTTCTCTTGAAATTTTATATTTATCATAAAGATTTTCTGCGGTATCTCCCATTCCCATATCAATCAAAGGATCAATGCTATCGCTCCAACCGTCTTCCAAAATTTTGTTTCCCATTTTAAAACCATTCCATCTTGTGTTTTTCAAAAGATATGGAATTGTACTCATGCTATCAAATCCTCCTGCCAGTACAAAATCAGCATCACCAAGCATGATAGAATTTGCCGCCAAAGCTACCGAACGCATCCCAGATGGGCAAGCCATATTAAGAGTTATTACAGGAACGGAGTTTGCAATTCCTCCTTTTACTGAGGCAGTTCTTGCGGGGTTTGGTCCATTTCCTGCCTGACGGCAACTTCCAAGAATTACGTCGTCAATTGTGTTGCCAGAAATAGATGCTCTTTTTAAAGCTTCTTTTATTACTATTGCTCCTAAATCAAAGGAAGCCATGTTTTTAATTGTGCCACCAAAACGTCCCATTGGTGTTCTACATGCCGAAATTGCTACTATATCGTTTATTTTCATCTGTTTATTTTTATATATATTGACCACCATCAACTTTAATTACTTCACCTGTAATATGTTGTGCAAGGTTAGAACTAAGAAATGCCACAAGATTTGCTATATCTTCGGGTTGTCCCATTTTGCCCAACACTATTTCCGAAATTGCTTTTTCTCTAACTTCTTTTGAAACAGTCCTCATCATGTCGGTCTCAATTAGTCCGGGAGCTATGGCGTTTACGGTTATACTATATTTGCCTAATTCTTTGGCAACTGTTTTTGTAAGTCCAATAATACCAGCCTTTGAAGCGGCATAATTTGCCTGTCCAAATTTACCTCGCATTCCATTTATTGATGCTATATTTATTATTCTACCCGATTTTTGTGCTCTAAAAATGCCTGCAACAGCATTTATATAATTAAAATATCCTTTTAAATTAATATTTATAACAGTGTCCCATTGTTCTTCTTTCATTTTCCAGATAACTCCGTCTTTGTTTATGCCTGCGTTGTTTACCAAAATATCAATACTTCCAAATTCTTCAACAACTTGATTAACAATATTTGCAGCATTGTTATAATTAGAAACATCTGCTTGATATGCTATACATTTTTGCCCT
>JAOZTW010000927.1 GCA_029938985.1 Bacteroidales bacterium
ACTCTATTAATAACAATGGAAATAGACTTGCTCCTTCGGGGGTGTATTTTTATGTTGTAAAAATAAGGGGTAAAGGAACAGAAGAAGAAGAGGGAGACGACAAAAAAAAATTAAACATTGAGCCGTTCAAAGGAACAATATATTTATATAGAGACAGTAAATAAAACTCAACAAGAATTAGTAGTTAAAAATTAAGAATTAGGTTACTCCTTAAAATACAATTATTTATAAAATATTTGTAAAAAAGGAATATTTTATTTTTAATTCCTAATTTTTAATTGAAGTTTACAATGCCCAAATTAGAATTACAATCCAAATCAAACAGGCTAAATATGTCCAAATATAGTATTTTGTTTTTCTATTTTTATGCCTGATTGTGTACATAAGTATTAACACCGCCACAAAACCACCTGCAAATTCTAATAAATGAAGTGTTTTTTCGGGAATTCGCATTTTTCTATTTTTTGCTTTCTTTTTGTCGCCTGCAAAAATAATTGCAGTAACAATGTTTATCACTATAAGATAAACACTTATAATAGTTGGTAAATGTTCCATAATATTTTTTTAACTATTGTTACTTCAAGTTTGTATTGATTGGTAAAATATTTACGCATTGTAGAATTTTATCAAAGTTTTTTTTAATTTTTGACAAAGTTCGTTGTCTAAGTGAAAAAGAAAAAATAATTAATTCTATCGTTGTTTTGCACCGCTTGTGCAATAAAAGATAAAAATATTTGCTGTTTGAAAAGACTATTTATTTCTCAAAATAAATAGCCCTTGATTATCTATTTGAGCTTACTAAAATAGTGCGATTATTTAACTATAATTTTATATATTTTTGTTTTTCCTATTTCGTCGGGAGTTCCTTTTTTTATGTATTTAAAAATTATTACTGCCTCTCCTTTTTTATGGCTATCAAAAGTAAATAAATCTTTACCAGCTACTCCTATCATTCCATTATCTTCGGGAGCAATGTATTTTTGGTCTTTCATACTTGCTACTTTTGAGTTCCCATTCTTATAAATTTCCCATTTATAACCTGTTGAAGGATTTGAACTTAATTCAATATTTGCTATTTCTCCATTGGTTACAGTTACTGTTTTTTCTATAGTCGCATTTGTTATCTCTTTATCCACTTTACACGAAAAGTTAAAAGTAGATAACATTAAGATACTTACAAGGCAAAATAAAAATGTTTTTTTCATAGTTTAGTTGTTTTAAAATTGTTTGAGTTTTTTATGAATTATTAAAAAAATTATCTTCTTGATTTGTCGTCATTAAGTAGGTAATCGTATATAAACGACACTTTTTTAGAGGCTATTTTATTATTGATATGAGGAAAAAATATTTATATATTACTGATATTCAAAATTTGGCGTTTTTTACGAGAGTCAAGTTCAAGGCTTTTTTGAAATATTAGAATTAAAGTTTACCTTTGTAAATGAGTATTTTAATATTTCAAAAGTAACGAAGAAATTGATACTCGTGAAAAATGCTCGTTTATTTATAAGCACCCATACAAAAGTTTTTACACAATTGAATTTCTTTAATCAGCTGGTTTGTAATTGCATAATTGTATCATTGAACCATTGTATCATTGAACCATTGTATCATTCCTTAGTTAGCTACTTACAGGCTGGTATAATTTATTTTTTTCTTTTCATTCTAAATTTATTTACTAAAGTTTTTGCCTTCATATTTACCAGATTATTAGATAGTTGTAGTTATTT
>JAOZTW010000928.1 GCA_029938985.1 Bacteroidales bacterium
AATGCCATTAACTGAAATAGTATTTGAATTATTTAGAGAGTCTTGATTCGCTCCATTGAAGTCAATATTTTTGAAAGTAAAAATAAATAAACCAAACAAGTCTGAATATCTATAACTATAAAAATTAATTGTATCATTGAGTATATCAAAATTTAAAGTATATACTTCATATTCATATTCTTCATGCTCTGCTTGACGCCAACCAGTTTGTTTTTCTAAGTTTATCATAGTATCATAATTGTTGTAATTACTTTTATAAATAATGGTATCTTCAATATTGTAAACTGCTTTGTGTTCATCTGGGATTCCATACAATATTGGTTGATGCTCACAGGCAATAATAAAAATTGTGATACTCAAAAATAGTATAATGTTTTTTAAAGTTTTCATATCTTGTTTATTTTTTTATAGTTAATTTGTAAGAATAAGTTAAAATTAATAACCGACCTTCCAATAAAAGGAATATAATTTATCTGGCAAAAAAATCCAAAATCAAATCTACTTTTTATTTTTTGAGAAAATCCAATACTTACAGTAGTTGGCCATAACATTTCGGAAACAGGAAAATAATATTTATTATAATTATATGACAGTTGACAAAATTCTAAATATACAGAAGTATATTCTTGCTTATATTCAGGAGGCATGTTTTGCATATATGCAGGAAGTTTAACATCAAATACTTGTACTTTAGAATGAAAGCTGTATTGCAGAACAATAGCTGTTCTTAAAAAAGGAGTAAAACCATTTTTAAAAGTATAAGAATAATCAAAAAATATTGGTATTTCAAAACAACTTTTTGTTACTTTTGCAGTATAATGACTTTCATTGCCTATTACATTATAATTATTAGTAGTGTATCCAAGCCCTAATCCTACACTAAAAATTTTATATGTTTTCATAAATACATTTGTACCAAAGTTAACACCGTTTCTACCTCCTTCCATATCCGAATTCACAGAAACACTTGAATCTAATAAATATTTATTAGCTCCTCCATAAAACTCCTGTTTAAATCTGTAGTCTTGTGCTACAACCACAAATGGTATTATAATAAGCAGTATTAAAAAAGTTTTTTTCATAATTATTTTTGTTTTATTTGATTGGTTTGTTCAAGTTGTTTTATTCTTTTTTCCTGCTCTATAATGTATAAGGTGAGTTCTTCTATTTTTAACAAAAGTGTAGCATTAAACTCTCCAAGGTCTAATCCGTTTTCTATTACTTCTGCCTCGCTTGGTACGTCTGGTAGGTGGTGGTTTTCTGTTATGTATTGTTCTACTTCAGTAAGTGGTCTTAAATAATAATCGGTGTCAAACACATAATCAGGTAGTCCTCCTTGTGTTACTTTTATTCCTCTTGCATATAATTTATCATTGGTTATTACTACATTTAAGTTTTCTTGGATATTTATTTGTTGGTTTGCAGTTACTGCTCCACTTACACCATAAAAAGAAATTTTTCCATTTTTTCCTACTTGTATAGCACTTGCCCCATAATCAGATTCTTTAAATGTTTTTATTTTATTAGACTCACTACTCCCGTATTCTGCATAAACGTTTTTACCTATAAATATTTCACCCGACGAACGTATGGAACCAACAAAAGAAAAACCTCCTAAATTAATCAAACCATTTATTGTTCCCTCACCAATTTGTAAATTTGCAATTGGTATGCTTGTTCCAATTCCTACATTTCCTCCAACATAATAAATGTCGCTACCATTTGGTTG
>JAOZTW010000328.1 GCA_029938985.1 Bacteroidales bacterium
ATCGTTTAAATATCTATTCTTTAGAAGTTTAATCGACGTATTTTGAAAAAAAATCAACTTGCGAAATTTTGTAAAAATCAAAAATTATCAAGTTGTAAATTTCCTGTCTTTTTTGTTTATCAAACTGTTTAAATTTCTCTTTTTTAGAAACTTAATCATCGTATTTTGAAAAAAATCGACTTGCGGAATTTTACGAAAATCAAAAATTACCGAGCCGTAAATTTCCCGTCTTTTTTGTTTATCAAATCGTTTAAATTTCTATTTTTTAGAAATTTAATCAACGTATTTTGAAAAAAAATCGACACAAAACCACTGACAGCCAGCACAATGTTAGGGGGATTATTCAAGTCTTTTAAATAACGATTTTGTATTATTCCTTGGTTTTAGATTAAATAACATTATTGTTTTTTTTGATACTGAATGTAATCTTACAAGTAAATTTAATTCATTATCCTTTATATTTTTTTCGTATTTTCTTAAAACATTTTTATCAAATTCGAACGCTGACTTTAAGTATTCAATATTAGCTATCAAAGTTTTAAATTCTCTAACTGTATCATTTTTAACACTCGTATAACCTTCCAATAAACAATCATTATATTTTAAATTAGGACGTTCAGGAAAAAAAGTTATTTTTATATTTTTATTAATTTTGTCATGAATATATTGTTCTACTGTTTCTTTAAATTTTTCGGTATATGCAGCTAATACAAAATGTATTTTGTCAAACTGATTAAGTTTTTTCCGGAAATCATTTATTTCTTGTTCAGTAATATCAAAGTATTGTTCATGTTCGGCTTTTTTTAATGTTTTATTTTCAAATTCATTTCTTTTGTAGTAATAATCTAAACCGTTCTTCATTTGATTGCCAGAAATCCCAATATCTGCTAAAAGAACTAATGTTGAGTTCTTGAAAGATTTATTTCTTACTATTATATTTTTAATATCCAATGAATTAAAAATATCTCTTATATTCATTTGAGTTAGTAGCCTATGAAGACCATTCATATCTTTTAATTCTTTTATGGAAAAGAAAATATTTGTCTTTTTAGTTTGCAGACGTTTAATCTCTGTTATGAAATTTTGAATGTTTTTTTGTGTTATCGTTTTATGAGATGAGATAACTTCTAACAATGCTCTTACAATATTTGGTTTGTTTGAAAATAATCTAAGCCAAATTCTAAGATGCCACTTTAATTCTTCTTCTGAATTAAAATCAGGGGAATTATAATAATGGTCAGATAGAACTTTTATAGATTTGTCAAATAAATCTTTATTATTGTTTATTATTTCATCAACTTTAAATGGATATTCAAAACAATCAATATGAAATTCTCTTGTATTATTATTTCGCTCATTATAAATGAATTGACGTTCTTTTATTGTCTCGTACGATTTTTGGATTACATTATCAACTATAATTAATAAAGTTGTTTCGTTTACCTTTTTAAAATAAACTTCATTTTCTAATAGAGAATGAATGTCGTTAACTTTTAACCTATCAATTTTATATTCATGTTCATTGAATATTTTAAAGATATACACATTATTTTGTTCTTTATCATCAACATTGAAAATTGTTTTTCTATTCAGAGTAAGTCTTGTATCATTCTCAAAATCAATACTCTCAGGTTTTTTAAAGTTTTTTATTTCATTTAGTTCTATTTTATTTATATCAAGTTCCGTGTTAAAATCACAAGTTTTAATTGATAATTCTGTTGCACTTGTAGTTTTCCAAAAGTTGACACAAATTTCTTCAATTTTTATTAATTCGTAATAAAACAGACTGTTGATTGGGATGTTTATATTGGTATCTAATTCAGAAACAAACTTACCTATTGATTTTGACAAAGAGTTATATAAACTGAATAAAGTGTCATTATTTATATCTACAAAAATATCAAATATTAGTTTTTTATGATAATCCTTGTTTTGATACATTATATGATAATTCAAAAGAATATCATAAAGAAGTTTTGGTATAATTTGAGTATCTGATAATCCTTTTTCTTGCTTCTGTTTTTGTTTTAGAAGTTGATAAACAGTATGTAGTTTTGAATATTCTAAATGAAAAGCTGTCGTAAATTCAGGTTTTATTGTTTTATAAAATTCAATGAAGTTTTCTAAATACTCAAATGTTGCAGAAATATCATTTTTAAAACTGATAGGAATAAAATCAGATTTATTCTTTTTGTTTGCAATAATCTGATTTCCTTTTAAACTATTTGGGTGTTTATAACCTAATAAAGATAAGTTATTTAATTCAGTTGATTTTAAGAATGATAATAGATTACCTAAAAATTTCCCTTCATTATTTTCCATATCAATTTTCTGTTCTGATATAACAGGCTTTTTATCAAATATGCTATAAGGAATAAGTGGTTGGAAATCCATATTTATATCACCATTAATTATATTCGGAAAAAAAGAAATTTCAGGGTGATAATTTACTTTAAATTCGTAAATTGATTTTTTAATTGATAAAATACTTTCTATTACTTCTATTAAATTGTCTTTTTGTTTGATTATATTTATAATTGACTTGTATGTAGCTGGAAGTTTATAGATAACAGATTTGAAGTGTTCGTTTTTTTCTAAAATTTCTTCAACTTTGATGTAAGAATAATCAGTATTTGGTCTTGTTTCATTTTTGTTAATTATTGTTTTAATTCTAACCAATATTTCATTATCCCGTTTTAAAACAAGTCGTTCATTTTCAATAATATTTTGCAAACAAATTTCTTTGTTTGGATATAGTCTTGTTCTTTTATCTTGTAACCATTTGAGAAAAATTAAATTTTCTTTTTCAATTAATTCTTTAATCGCTTCTTTTGCTTCTTTTGATAAAAGTTTATTTAAGTCAATATTCTTTGTGTTTTGAGCTTTAAAATAAACAGAATATATTACACCATTGTAAAAATTTGCAAACAATTTGCTTTTATCCTTTTTATTATCTATGAAAGTATCATCAGGTTTACTTGCAATAATTGCATTGGCTATATTTTCGTTTAATTCTATTTTAGCTATTTGCTTTACCCAATTTAATTGATGATTAACAAATTTAATTTCAATATCATTTGTATATGACATGAAATTTGTCCAAAGATGTTTGAGATTTTCTAATTGATGTTTTGGGGTTTGGCTTTTGGTTATTGAAAAAAGACATAAAAGTTGGTAATATTGATATATTTTTTCAATCTGGTCTTTCTTTTTTACATTCTTAAAAACTGTTAATTTATAGGTTTCAGGTTCTGAGCTACCAATATCTTCTAAAACAGTATTGAAAAACAAATCTCTTAAATTTATAAATATCTTGTTCTCAATTTTATTGTTAAATATAATTCTAAAAATCAAACTGATTTTTTCAGACAGTTCAATATGTTGCAAGTTGTCTAATAAATATACAATTATTTCATTAGGAACTTTTTTTTCTGTGTTTGTTTCAATTACTTTTTGAATTATTGGTAAATTGTTTTTGTTAAAATATTTTTTATTTAGAAGTTTGTTATTCTTAAACATAATATGAATTAATATTTCTATTTCATAATCATTAAGGCTTATAGTAAAAAAATATTTTATTATTTTATCTAATTTTTCGTATAAATTATCGGTTAATTTATTCTCTGATATAAATTTCAGTAATTTGTTTAAAAAAACGCCCCGGTTTAATCCGGATAAATTATAAATTTCATCGTGTAATATTGTTTTTTCTTCTTTGAGTTGCTCAAAGTAAAAATTATAGAAATTGCGAAAAAGAGAACCACGCCCTATCAAAGAGTTTAAAACATATTTTTCTAATTCTTTCTTCTTTTCATGAACTAACAAACTTTTATCAAAATGAGTAAAAAAGAAATTAAGGTTTTCATTTTTAATTTTATTATTTTGCTTATCATCTATTAATGAAAACATATCCTTAATTGCATGTTTTGTTCCAGTTGTAGAAATTATCTGGTTATTTTTATAACTACTGTCAATAAAATATTTTGTTTTATCTTTGTAATTAGAGAATTCATCTTGGTAGTCTAAAATATTTCCAAAAAAATATTTTTCATTTTTATGATTAATTGAAAGGTTGTGAGTATTAATAAAGGAAGTGAAATTATCAAGTATTTTTTTTGAAGTTTTTTCATCTCTATTAAGAAAAATAAATATATCATCTACATATCTGAAATATCTTTCGCCTACCATTAGTTGTTTTTCAATAAATTCGTCAATCTGCATTAAATATATTTCAGCCAAATATTTCGCAAATGCAGGACCTTGTGGCACTCCTTTGTCTGCAATAGAATAACAAAATGAAATTAGAGTATTGCACACATTATAATAACGCTTTTTTGAAATATAATCTAATTCTTCAATTTTTTCTTTGATACTTTTGTTTGCACCTTTTAATAATTTTATTTTTAACCTATTTAAGTCGATTTCAGAATAAAAAGATTTTAAATCAAGCTTTATTATGTAATAGTCTTTGAAATCAGAATTGAAAATTATATTATCTAATCCCTTAATGTAAATATTCCATTGTTTAAGCCATGGTTCAAATAATTGATAATTAGTGAAACTGTTTGAAAACTTATAACCATACGAATTATCTGACCTTTCAGTAAAATGTATGCTATCTAATACTTTCGTGTATGCTGTGGTTAATAATTTATCAAAAACTGATAAACTAACTAAATTACGTTCTTTATCATCATCTTCAATACGTTTATACTCATAATATTTATCAATATTTTTCGGATTGTCTATATAATATAGATATTTACTTATAAATTCTTTAATATTTAATTGATTTAACTCTTCAAACTGAAAAGTTAAATCAATTTCATCATTATATTTTATGTAATTAATTTGACTATTGATAATTTTCATTAAATCATCGTCCCAAATTTCAAAAATATCTTCATTTAGAGTGTCAATATCAATATTTTCAATTAATTCAATTGGTGTTTTATAGATTTCTTCATTTTTTTTGAATTTACAAGGACATTCGATTTTCGGTTCTGTCGTTTTTAGGTAATTACATGTTAAAGGATAGAAATTAAGATTGTCAAGTTTTTTCTCAGTTAATTTTTCTCTGTAATTTGGCAATTTTGAAAAAAAATCTTTTAGGATTTTTTTTCCGTAACTTTTATCGCTTTCAATTTGTAAGCGATTGAGTAAGCCAACTAAAAAAGCTCTTTCTTTCTCATTTAATGAACCTTCTTTCGTTTCAACTATTTTTTCATATTTCTCAACAATAGGGTTGATTATATTGCATTTTTTCAAATCCGCAAGTATTTGATTTATCGTTGCTTTTTCTTTTAATGCAGGTTTTCGTGATTTAACATATTTCGGTGCTTCTTCCTTTTGCTCTTGTTCAATATTTATTTTAAATTTTCCTATTACATTTTTAACATTGAGAGGTTTGAATGAATTAAGTATTTCTAATTGTTCTTTTTCTAATTTGTCGGATATAATATTTATTGAAAAATCAAACTGTTCGTCAACTTTTTGAATATCAAACAGAAATGAATATGAATTTGATTTTTTATGAAGTGATAAAGGTAATTTTACACCGTATCCAATTTTACCATTTCTTGATGATTTTTTAGGGAACTCATCTAATCCAAAAATATCTTTGTTCAGTTGTAAATTTGTTTCATTTTTAATTTTAAGAAGAATTTGTCTTGCAATATATCCAGTAACTGGTTTTTCAAAAACAACCCAAATATGAAATCCCCTGTTTCCGGAAAATTCAGCTAAATATGTAATTTTTAACAAGTCTAATTTTTCGCAAAAAACTTTAACCGTTTTCAATAAATTACTATGGTATTCTTGTTTTTTATTTTTATAATCTGGTGTTTCGGTCGTTTCTTTTAAAATGTCAAAATCAAAACAAATCCACTTTACGTTTTCTCCAATAAATTGATATGTTAAAAAGCTTTGCTTTTCATCAATCATTCTTTTTATTGTGTTTTCAGTAAATGGTTTATAAATAGTATTATATCCATTTTCTGTTTGTTCGGCGTAAACATTTGGATTTCCGCTTAGATATTTATATAATATATTTATTAATTCATTTTTCATCTGTCTTTATTTGTATTTTTTAGTTCCCCCTAACGGGTTCGGGCTTTGTGTCGTCAATTTAATTCAGGAACGTAGCTTGCG
>JAOZTW010000329.1 GCA_029938985.1 Bacteroidales bacterium
AATCAAGAGTTGCGGTAAATTCCAGTAAAATATTATCAAGATTTTGATTAAAAATACGTTCTATTGTATTTTCCCAACTTGGTTTTGCCAATTTCTGAATTTCTGTTTGTTTTCTTGTTTTTGTATTTATATGGTGTGCTTCGTCTGAAATGAAAACAATTTTTTGTTCTTTAAAATCCTCAATAGTTATACTGTTTTCTTTTTCTGCATAAATGTTGCTGTGTAATTTCTGAATAGTTGTAAAACATATATTTATATCATCTTTGCTTGCGTCTTCAAAATTTACAACTTGTTTTATATTTACTATTTTACCGTCAAAAGAAATTGAATTTTTATTGAACAAATATTTTGATGAACGAATATTTATAAAATTGTCAATTGTTTTGTTTATTATATTTGTTGAATTTACAAAAAACAGAAATTTACGATAACCTTGTTTGTATAAATACAGAATTAAACCTGCCATTATCATTGTTTTTCCACTACCCGTTGCCATATTAAACATTAATGAATACGGCTTGTTTTGTTTGCTATCAAAATTATCATTTTCAAGATAGTAGATAAAACGACTAAATGCTTTTTTTTGATAAGGACGAGTTTCAAAAATCTGACTAAGATTTTTAGTTATATAATCAGGAATTTCTGTATTATCAATTCTTTTATCAAATTTTACTGCGGTATTTAATTCTTTATAAAGAAATTCCATGATTATAAATCTGTTTTTGTTTGAGTTACAGTTTCTTCTTCTTTTATTTCATAAAAATCATTAGTAAGTTTCTTATTTTCATCACTTACTTTAAAATCTTCATCGTCTATTGATGAAAGATTTACATAAAGCTGATTTTTATTTAAAAGTTTTATCAAATGGTTTTTTTGAGTTTTAATTTCTAATGTTTTAAATTCTTCTATATTTTCATCGTGTTTTTTAATATCCACATTGTAATTTAAAAAACTATGAATTTTCATTTCTTCCCAAATTGCAATTAATTCGTTTTCTGTTTCTGCTTTTTCAATTTGGTTTATAAATGTTTGGTTATATTGTTTTAGTTCTGTATAAATAAAACTGCCTCCGCCTTTCCAATTAAGAGCCTTTGAAACTCCACTTATATCAAATTCTATTTTTTCGTGTAATTTGTCGGCTTTTTTTGTTTTAATTCCTATTACTTTTTTTAAACGGGCTTCTGGCAAATCTTTTATATAATTCATTTGCTCAATTAAGATATATTGACGGTTCATTTTGTGTGCAACGGCACCTGTTGTGCCACTTCCACCAAAAAAATCTAATACAATATCGCCTTTTTTTGTAGCCATATCAATTAATCTTTTTAATAATTTTTCAGGTTTTTTTCCTTTTTTTAAGCTAATACCTCCTTCTTTTGCAATGCCTTCCCACGCTATATCTGTCCAAATATTTGTTAAAATAGTTGTTGGGACTATTTTACCATCAATTTCTTTAACCTTCTTTTTATAAAAAGAGATTTCCTTTCCATTTAATATAAATCGGTCATCTTTACCTTCACGTTCTGCTTTAAATACAACTCCTTTATTTGCAATAGAACTCCTTTTTTTTTCTATTGTATCTTTTCCTGCATCATTACCTATTTCTGTAAATCGAAATACTTTGTTTGAATTTTTCAATGCAAAATCACCTACTTTTTCGATAAAATTATTTTTTCCAATTTGTTTTGATGCTTCTTTTGCATTAGTATATCCGTTTTCGCTTGCTACATATTCCTTAATAGAACTGTAAGTCCATTCTTTGTAATCTTTGGACATATTATCTATTTGTAAGGAATAATTTGTGTCATATTTTTTTTCTACAAATTGAGGGTTATACTTAAATCTTGTCTTATTTTTTCCATAAAATAAAATATATTCGGCTGTTTCAAAAACTCCAAGATTTACAGTTTTAAATCCTGAGGGTGATTTTGTTTTAATACTTATTTTATTGACAAAATTTTCTCTACCAAAAACTTCATCTAATAAAACATTTAGATACCCTATTTCATAGTCCGAAATTTGCACAAAAATAACACCATCGTTTCTTAATAATCTACGAGCAACTTCTAATCTGTTTTTCATAAAAGTCAGCCACGTGCTATGATTAAAACTGTCGTTATATTTAAAGGCATCGTTTCCTGTATTATACGGTGGGTCTATGTAGATTAATTTTACTTGGTTTTCAAATTGTGGCAAAAGAGAATGCAAGCCGAGAAGATTATTTCCTTTTATTATCAAATTTTCTTTAATAATTCCGTTTTTACCTCGCTTAATATCAGTTACTTTTTGAGTTCCGTCTGTGGTGTATCGTTCCCAGTTTACAAGAACTTTTGGCTCTGTAAGTTGGTCAATTTCCTCTTGTGCAAGAATTTCATTAAAAAATATTTCAGGTCTTTTTTGGTCTTCTTCTGTTTGTCCTCCTTCAAGAATACAATCTTTAAATGGCCAAACAAGAGCAACTTCGTTGCTTTGTTTTGCAAATTTACCATTAATTGTTAATCCTATTTTATTGCGGTAACGTGTATAACTGTCTTTTAGGAAATTTTTATTTTCCATATACCTCACAAATAAATTAATGTCAAATACCCAATGTCCTGCAATTTGGGTAAAGAATTTCTGTTTTAATTCTTTTTTTGTAAGAAGTAAACCTATTAAGGTTCTGTCCATATTAAAAGCCGCATCAATTATTACAAACTTTTTTAGTTCTCCTTCGTCTGATATAAATCTGCCTTCAACAGCCAGTTGATTTACAAGTATTTCGTGAAATATATTCATTTATAATTATTTTATTTGTTTTTTTGCAATTGGCTATAGCATGGATATTTTGCATCAGCGGTACAAAACAACGATAGCATTAATTAATTTCCTATTTCATTTTTTCAATCACCACTCCTACTTCCATTACTTCGGGTAGCTTTTCTCTTCGCATTCCATGCTGTATTTCAAAAATATACATTCCTTTGGCAGGGAATTTAATATCTCCTTTAAATGGAATTTTGACTTTCCATTTATCGCCAGAACCTTTTCCGTTCCACTTGTACTCTTCGTTTGCAAGAAAACATTCTATTGTGTCTTGCTGATAAACTCCATTAGGTGCAGTGGTTTTAATAAAAAGCCATAAATTTTGTGCTGGATATTTACGAGTGTGTTTTATGTCAAGATATATGTTATAATTATCATCTATTTCCTGAATATCAGCTTTGTATTGTAAAACATTATTCATATCCCAAATTGAATTTGGAATTTCGAAAGACTCTTTATAAACAGCATTATTACAAGCAGAAAATACTAATAGTAAAATTGTTATTAATAAAACAAATTTATTTTTTTTCATTTATCATTATTTTTTTAATTTTCCTTACTTTTTTTATTCTTTTCTTTTGTGTGCTTTTTGGTGGTATAACAACTTTGTCGGTTGGTTTTTTCTTCTTTTTCCATTTTCTCTTCTTTTTCGTTATCGTTTGGTTTTTATCAGATTGAAAACTTTCTTGAATTTGGTCTTGTTCGTCTTTAATATTATGTTTTTTTCTAATAATTTCTCGTACATCTCTTTTGTCCTGCAACAAAGTTTCAGGAAAAATTCCTTTTATATTCATTTCTATTACCTTCTCAACCCTTTCAATAGGAACGGGAGTCATTGTAAACGATTTTTCTGGATTAACCGTGTACCACATAATTTTCTTAAAAACATCACTTTTTTGAAAAACAGCCAAACCTTCTTTTGTGCGAAGTTTTATTTTTGTATCAGGAAAAGCACTTTTTGCTTCTGCATACATATCTAACTCATAATTAAGACAACATTTTAGTTTCCCACACTGTCCGGCAAGCCTTGTTGGACTTGGAGAAAGCTCCTGTAGTCGTGCAGCACTTGTGGTTACAGAAGTAAAACTTGTTTTCCAACTAATGCAACAAAGTTCTCGTCCACAAGTGCCGAGTCCTCCAATTCGTCCTGACTCCTGCCTTGCTCCAATTTGTTTCATTTCTATTCTTAGCTTGAATCTTTCGGCAAATATTTTTATTAGTTGTCTAAAATCTACTCGTTCGTCGGCTGTATAATAAAAAATTGCTTTAGTGCCATCTCCTTGTAGTTCAATATCCCCAATTTTCATATTAAGATTATTTTCACGAATAATAATTTTAGATGCAACAAGTAAATCTTCTTCTAATTCAATAGCATTTTTCCATTTTTCAATATCTAATACTTTAGCCTTTCTATACACTCTTTTTAGTTCTGCATTAAAAGGAACATTCATTTTTCGTAGTTGGTTGTAAACCAATTCACCCGCAAGCGAAACAATACCTACATCATGTCCTGGCGATGCTTCAACTGCTATCAAATCGCCAGTTTTAAGTGCTATACCTGTTTGATTTAAGTAAAAATCTTTTCTTGTGTTTTTAAATCTTACCTCAACAATATCAATAGATTCTTTTGGGGGTTTTATTTTTTCAAGCCAGTTATAAGTATCTAATTTATTAGTAGTTGCATGCATACATTTGTGTCCTTCTGATTCTGAATGCGTGCAACCTCTTGTTTGATTTATATATTTATCTAAATCTTTCATCTGTTTAAAATATGTTTTAATCATCTCTTTGTATCGAGAATATTTTTAATGCGTTAATTCTAAAAAACCCTTAATGAGGGTTTCATTTTATCTTAATTTTTTATTCGTAGTAATTGTGCTGTTTTTAATGCTAAATCCAAAAAAACTATTTTGTCATAAGCATTTCGTTCAATATCAGCTTGAGCTTTACTAAACTCTTCGTATAAATTTATTACATTATTTTTATTTATGAAAATGCAGAATTTTTCGGAGAACTCAAATTCTTTTCTTGACAAAAAAGTTATTTCATCTTTTTTATCTAATGCAGTATTCAAAATAAAATTTTCTCTTATCATTCTTAATGAATATTGAAAAAATGCCTTTTCTTGTTCTCTTCCAAATTTGCATATTTCGTTAACCCATTCAACAAGTTTAATTATTTTTGCAGAGTATGCAAGTCGCATTAAATTTGTAAATAAATCAAAGTTTTTTGTACTTGCATCGCTAAAATCAGAGTTTTGAATTTGCTCTATATTTTTTTTGGCAACAGTAAAACTACCGTTTGCAATTCTTGCAGAATCTTTAATAACAGATTTATCAATATTTGGAAATTGATTTTCAAGTTCTAATTTTATATCATTTTCTGTCAGTCTGTTTATTTTCATTAATTGAATTCTCGACCTAATTGTAGTCAATATTTGTTCTTCGTTTTCAACAACAAGAATAAATAAAGTCTTACTTGGTGGCTCTTCAATCATTTTTAATAACTTATTAGATGCAGAGACATTCATTTTTTCTGCCATCCAAATAATCATTACTTTGTATTCCGCTTCATAAGTTTTGAGCGATAATTTTCGTATAATTTCTTGACTTTCTTGCGAATATATACTTCCTTGTAAATTATCTGTTCCGATAAACGACAGCCAGTCGTTGTAATCGTGGTACTTATCTTTCAAAACAAATTCTCTCCATTTTTTAATATAATCAGAACTTATTGGTTTCTTAAACTTTTTACTCCTCACAACTGGATAAACAAAATGCAAATCGGGGTGAATAAGTTTGTTGTATTTCCTGCAAGATTTACAAGTACCACAAGAATCGTCATCGTCAGTTTTGTTTAAGCAAGACACATATTGAGCATAAGCAATTGCAAGCGACAATTTGCCTGTTCCTCCTTTTCCCAAAAAAAGCATAGCATGACTAATACGGTTATTCTTAACCGAATTAACCAACTTTTCTTTTATTCCTTTATGTCCTATTATATTTTTAAAAAGCATTTTTATATTATTCTAAAATTAATAATTTACAAAGATAGTATATTTTTTTTATTTTTATAAAAATAAAAAAAACAAATATTGTTCTTTAAATATTTTTGTCGTTTATTTATTTCTTCAATCTATTAGTTCCTGAAAAGTCGGGAAAACTTTTCAGCAATATTAAAAACATACAATTTGCTGTACAATTTGCCGTAAAGACAAGGCATGCCTTGTCTCTACAACATATTTTGCATAAAAAATCAACGTATTTGTGTTTATTTTAGTAATATGCTGAAAAGTCGGGAAAACTTTTTATCATAACATTAAAGCATTGATTAATTGC
>JAOZTW010000330.1 GCA_029938985.1 Bacteroidales bacterium
GCATTTTAATATTTCAAAAGTAACGAAGAAATTGATACTCGTGAAAAACGCCAGTATTTTAATAATTTTGTATAAGCCATAGTTCTAAGTTTGTCTGAAAACAATTTAATATTTTTTCAATTCTGTTACTTTATCAATTATAAAAATTGGTAAATAAAATTACCAAATTTAATATTTCCTAACCCTCTAAAAACAACTAATTATGAAAGTATTTCTTGGTGGCACCGTTGCTACTTCAAAATGGCGTGATTATATAATGCCAAAATTAGATATTGATTATTATAATCCTGTTGTTGAGGAATGGACTGAGGAAGATTACAAAAAAGAATTACACGAACGTGAACATTGTGATTTTTGTTTATATGTAATTTCGCCCAAGTTAATTGGTTGGTATTCACTGGCAGAAGTTACAGATGATAGCCTAAAAAGAAGTGATAAAACTATATATTGTTATTTGCCAAAAGACGAGGAGAAAGAATTTTCGGAATCAGAACTGGTAGAATTGCAACGAATTGGCGAATTAATAGAATCGCACGGAGCTTTGTGGTTGAATAGTTTAGACGAAATTATTGATTATCTAAATTCAGCCAATAAAAATATAAATGAAGAACTTATAAAGCCCAACGAAGAAATAAACGATATGTTTATCAGCTATGGGCGAAGACATTCTTTGGCTTTTGCAAGAAAACTGCATGATAGTATCACAAAAAAAGGGTTTACCGCTTGGTTTGATATGAACGATATTCCGCTTGGAGTAGATTTTCAAGAACAAATTGATGACGGAATACGACGTGCCGATAATTTTATTTATATCATGTCGCCACATTCTATTAATTCAATATATTGTTACAAAGAGTTAATTCTTGCTTTACAATATAATAAACGAATAATTCCAATCCTACACGTTGAACCACAAGACGATGTAACCTGGTCTAAAATTGACCCAGAAGCTGGAAAACGAAACTGGATTTATATGCGTCAAAATTTTGATACAGCATTAAAACTTTCTACTGAAACTTTTGAAATTAAAGAAAAAATTCTTGAAACACCAGAATCTGATTGGAATCATTCAGACGACTATAAACTTGGAGTTAATAGTCTTATTGCCTTGATTAATAGTCATAAAAATTATGTTAGAACACACACAACTTTGTTGGACAAATCGCTGGATTGGCAAAAAGAATCACGAAGCACACTTAAATTACTTGTAGGAAAAGAACGCCAAAAAGCTGAGGATTTTTTGAGAAGAAGCAATAAAGTTTTTAAAAATCCAACAGGTCATATAATTCTGCCTCCTTGCAATCCCACCGATTTAATTGCCAGATACATAATGGAAAGCAAGAAAAACGGCAATAATATGCAGTGCGATATATTTGTATGCCATGATGTTAAAGACGATACAACTGTCCAGAAAGTAACTTCTGCTTTGGCAAAACATGGATTTTCTTCTTGGTTAAGTTCTAAGGATATAACCAAAGGAGAGGAATATAATCATGCAATTCACAATGGCATGGTTCAATCTTCAAATATGTTGTTTTTTCTATCTCAAAAATCATTAAAATCAGATTATTGTAAAAAAGAATTTGATTATGCCATTAAATACAACAAAAGGATTATTCCTATTTTAATAGATAAAAATCTTTTGGGAGTTGAAAATCCAGATGGTATAGAAAAATTCCCAAGTTTAAAAAATATTCAATATATTGATTTTACTGATTTAACTTCGGAAATTGAAGTTGAAATAAAAAATCAAGACGATGTTGAAGCAGATGTGAGAGCAAGACGAGAAAAAACACCTTTCGAAATTTCTGTTGATGAACTTGTGCATACACTTGATAACGACCATGCTTACTACGAATCTCATCGAGTTTTTTTGGTGCAAGCATTGCGTTGGAAAGAACGTGGACAAAAACAATCTTTTTTGTTGCGAGGTTTTAATTTAGAAAATGCAAAAACTTGGGTTCATTTGAATAAAGATAGAGAAAATTACAAACCATTAGATTCGCATAAAGAATTTATTGAAAACAGCGATGTTGCAAAAGGACAGTTTGGAACAGAAGTTTTTGTGTCCTATTCTCGTAAAGACGGTGATTTTGCTCGTATTCTCAATCAAAGTTTGCAGTCTGCTGGAAAAACTACTTGGTTTGATCAAGAAAGTATTTCCAAAGGTGTTGATTTTGAGAAAGAAATATATAAAGGAATAGATGGTTGTAATAATTTTGTGTTTATTATTTCACCAGATGCAATTGACTCTGAATATTGTGAAAAAGAAGTTGAATATGCAGCTATGCAAAACAAACGGATTATTACTTTACTGGTTCGAGAAACTCAACCAGATACTATGCCTGAGGCACTTAGAGTAATAAATTGGATTGATTTTACAGACGGAACTTATGATAATTCTTTTTCCGATTTAGTACAAGCAATAGAACTTGACCAAGCACATACTTCTATTCACACTTTGATGCAACAACGAGCAATAGAGTGGAAAGAACAAAATTATATTCCAGATTTTTTATTAAATGCTACTGCTTGCAACAATGTAGAAGACTGGCTTAGTGAAGCTTACGATGACGACGTTGAAGATATTTATAATTATTTTGATGACCCAGATAATGAACCAGAGGTTAAACCTAAAAAAACACCTGCTCCAACAAATATACAAATAAAATATATTAAAACAAGTAGAGAAGAGCTTGATGCAGAAATGGCTTTGGAGCAGAAAAAACAAAAACGTTTGAAATCGTTATCAATATTGTCGTTGATTACTGCAACAATTGCAATTGTACTGTTTGTGTTTGCACTGATTCAAACTAATAAAACCAGAGAGGCAAAAGTTTTAGCTGAAATTAATGAAAAAGAAGCTGTTGCGGCAAATAAAAAATCTGTAAAAATTATTGATGCTTTTTATTTTTATGATAATAAATTTGCTCTGGCAATGAAAATAGTTGATTATCAGGAGAAATATGGTTTTATAGACAAGCATGGAAATGTGAAAATTGAATACATTTACGATGAGGCATATCCTTATGAAAATTTTTCGGGTCTTGCAAAAGTAAAAAGAGATAACAATTATTATTTTATTGATACCACAGGCACAGAATTTTTACTTGCAGACGACATAAATAAATTGCAAAAAACAACTAAGGCTTTGGATTTGAGGAAGCAAAATATTACAAAATTTCCTTCAATAATTTTGAGTAATCCACAACTTCAGATTTTATTATTAAGCGAAAATCAAATATCCGAACTACCACAGAACATTGCTAAGTTGAAAAATTTAAAAATATTTTCTTTATCGGATAATAAATTAGAAAAAATACCTACAAGTATTGGTACTTTGAGAAAATTAGAAAAATTTGATTTATCTAATAATCAATTAAATAACTTGCCAAAAACAATTTGGAAATTAAAAAAGCTAACATACTTATCGCTTGCAGATAATAATTTAGACAAACTTTCTCCTCAAGTTGGGAGTTTAAACAACTTATTATTATTTGATATTACAAGAAATAATTATAGTGCTTTACCTGCAGAAATAGAACGACTTACACATTTAAAAACTTTGCTTGTTGAAGGAAATAAATTAACAAACCTACCAAAAGAAATAGGCAAACTTATTGAATTAAAAAGACTTGATGCAGATGGAAATCTGTTGAAAACCTTACCTTCTGAAATAGGAAATTTAATAAATTTAACAGAACTTGATTTAGATTATAATCAGTTAACTGTCTTACCTCCTGAAATTTGGAACTTAACAGAAATTACTGAGCTGGATTTAGATAATAATTTATTAAAAAGTATTCCTTCAGGAATAAAGAAATTAACAAAATTAAAAGAACTTGATTTAAAAAAGAATAAATTTATTAGATTAAATCCAGAAATAGTTGAACTAACAAGTTTATCTAAACTTGAAATAGGTGATAATCAGATTAAAAGTATAAGTTCAAGAATATTTGACTTAAAAAACTTAACTGAACTTGATTTGAAAAATAATCTAATCTCAAATTTGCCACCAGAAGTAGGACATTTATATAAATTAAAAAAACTTGATGTATCAGGTAATAAATTAATTTTTCTTCCTATGGAAATTAATCATTTAGAAAACTTGACAAATTTATATCTGCAAAACAATAAATTAAATAAATTACAATCCGAAATATTAGAACTAACCAGTTTGTTGGAGCTTAATTTACAGGGAAATAAGTTAACCGTTATTCCAGAAGAAATTCAAAATCTAACAAACTTAACAAACCTTTGTTTGGTAGAAAATAATTTATCAAATCTGCCTATTGAAATTATAAATTTATCTAATTTGAAAGAACTAAATTTGAGAGCAAACAATGGACTTGACTTAAAAAAGGTGTGTAATATTTTTGAATTTTACAAACATGATATTAAAATTACTTCATCAAAAGATACAATAAATACCGATGACGAATCTTTATTGATTGTAATATCAGAGCAAAACGATTTACCTTCTGATATTGGAAAGTTAGAAAATTTGATTGAACTTGACATGAAAAATAATCAATTTAGCTCATTACCTTCCGAAATTAGTAATTTGCTGAATTTGAAAGAACTTGATTTATCAAATAATAAAGATATAGATTTTAAAAATATTTGTTTGGCTTTTGAAAACTATAAAAATAAAATAATTATTACAACTGATAAAAGCGAAAAGAACGACAAAAAAGATATTTTATTGATAACTATACCTATACAAGATAGTTTACCAGTAGAAATTGGGAATTTGCAAAATTTAATCTCCCTTGATTTATCTTTTAACAAACTCACTTTTTTACCTAAAGAAATAGGTAAATTAAAAAATCTGACAACAATATATTTAGATGGAAATAAAATTACTGAATTACCAGTAGAGTTCGGAAATTTATCAAATCTGACTACAGTGAGTATTGGGAAAAATAAGTTAACTAATATACCAGAAGAGTTTTGGAATTTAACCAAAATAAAAGAACTTAACTTATCGTTCAATAAATTAACAATATTGCAATCAAAAATTCAAAATCTAAAAAGCCTATCAACTCTTGACTTAAATAGCAATGAGTTAATTGAATTGCCAAAAGAATTTTGGAATTTAAAAAATTTGGTAGAACTAAGTTTATCTAATAATAACTTAACCGAGTTGTCGGCAGAAGTTGGAAACTTAAATAAGTTAACTAAGTTGTATTTTGATAGTAATCAAATAACTAATATAACAGGAAATATTGGAAATCTGTCCAATCTAATTTGGCTTTCTTTGGGGGCTAATAAAATTACAAGTTTACCCAAAAAAGTTGAACAATTAACAAATTTAGAATACTTGTATATGTATAACAATCCATTAACAGAACTTGAAAACCATAAAATTGAACAAATGTTACCAAATTGTTATATCAAGTTTTAAAAACAAAAACCTTATTTACTATAAGAAAGTACTTGAGTTCAAGAACTTAAGACAAGCGATATTGGTTCACTAAAAATGAAAAATAAGAAAACAAAACGTAAACGAAAAAAAAAAGTATATTTGTAAAACTAAATACTACATATCGCATTATATCTGCAAGATACGCAAAGAAAAAAGAACGTGAACTATATAAAAACGCCATAAAAACCAATAAAATGGAAAATTCAAAAATACATTACAAAAAAGCTCTTGAAATACTAAAAAAAGGCGAAAAAATATTACAGCAAGATATTGATTTTAATAATGAGCAAATTAATGTTAAAGATGTTAGCATATTTAACAAAAGTTCAATTAGGGTTCCCGAATTTAATATTTTATGATGATCAAAATATTGATTGCAGTGATATACCAGAAATAACAGAAAAAGATAAAGAAACAGGAAAAATTCAATGGTTAGAAATATCAGAATTTCCGATGGACGATGAAATCCGAAATTGAATAACAAAACACGGTTTACAGTCAAATATTGTGATAAAATTATATTATAGATTAAAAAATGGCATTTTATATTTATCTGTTGACACTTTTCTTTATTTAAAACCTTATTTTTTTTGGTTTCAACCTTAGTAGAATAAAATATTTACATGGTTTAATAATCGTTGTGGTATTCATTTTTCTACTAAGGTTTTAAATAAAAAATAAGGTTTCAAAAAACAAAAA
>JAOZTW010000331.1 GCA_029938985.1 Bacteroidales bacterium
ATATACGAACAGCAATTCATCAAACAATATATAATCAATTAGTTGTTAGTGGTTAGTTGTTAGTGGTTACTAACCACTAACAACTAACCACTAACAACTAAAAAACTAACCACTAATTTTCTATAAAAACAACCTCACCATTAGTAGGTTTCCAAAGATTTATTTTATCTGGTATTTCAAACATTTTATCTATTGATAGTTCTGATACTTCATTTGCGTTTTCATACAAAACAGTTCTAATTTCAATTTTATCTTTGTCAATAAATATCCATTTAAACTGATTTATTGCGGCAGCGTCTCTTGTCCATTCTTTGCTATCATCGGCTTTTCTTACTGGAGCTCCCCAAGTTCCCTCACCAATATATACAGTTCCTTTTTCTGCTCTAACAAAGCCCATATCATTGCCTTTTTCCATAGACGGTTTTATAGCCCAAGTTGTTTTACAAACATGAGTATCGCCTTCTATAACAAGCTGTACATTATTAGCATAAAAAGGTTTAGCCCAATTTTTGTATCCTTTTTGTCCTTCTTTCTTTTTTGAATAGTGAGGACGCATTGGTTTGTGATAACAAACAGTTCTCCAAATTGAATTTTTATTTTGCTTTAAATCTTTTTTCAGCCAGTATGTCTGTTTTCCTGCTATTTTTATCTCTGAATTTAAAATAGTTGTGTGTAATAGATTGCCTCCAAAATCAAGTGAAAAATAAATATTTTTGTCAGGAACATTAAAAATATTATAAACGTCTTCATTGCATTCGTGATTTCCCCTTACAGCAACAACAGGAATCATTCTTCCATCTTTGTTTGTAGTTAGTTGCCAGTCATCAAGCCATTTGTTCCATTCCGCACCACTGCCTTTCATTGTGTAATCACCATCAAAAATAACAAAATGTGGTTGAAGTTTGGCAACCATCTTGTTCGCAAGTTGACGCTTATCACGACAGGTACGTGAATCGCCACCTGCAATTATTGATAATCGTTCATTTGAGTTGTCTGGAATTGTTAAAAAAGAAAACCGCTTACTTATATGATTATTATGTTTTATAACAAAATAATAAATAGTATTTGGGCTTAAATTGTTCAAATTTACAAAACAATGCTTTGCTCCCTTATACTCAACTGTTCTGTTTGCTGTACGTTTATTTAGGTATTTTTTATAATCAACACCAAAATCTTCTGTTCCAAAATATAGTTCAGCCATTTCTTCTCCGTTTTGCACCCAACCAATTGATATTGTAGTAGAAGGGTTGTCGTTATAACTTAAACGATATTTGTCCGTTTCGGCATTGGAGTTGTAAAAACAAAATATAATTGAAATTGAAATAATTATTATTTTTTTCATAGTTAAAATGATAAATGATTTTTAATTTGAAAGTCCGAAAGTATTGTTTCTATTTGTTTTAACTGTATTAATGAAAACCCCTTAGGAATAAATAAATAATCAATGTTCTGAAATTTCATTTTATCATAAAATCGTTGAACAGCCGTTGAAATAATTTCTGTATGGTCAAAAGACAGTTCTGGTATTTTAAGTATTGAAAACCATTTTGTTTCGCTTGCATCATCACCAGCTTTTGCTTTATGTATAAGAAGATTTACCAATCCAAAATATACAACAGAAACAGTTCGTCCTCTTGGGTCTCTACCTAAGTTACTAAAAGTCTGCATTTCTTCTAAATAAATGTCTGCAAGTCCTGTTTCCTCTTCTAATTCACGATGCACACATTGTTCAATAGTTTCTTTCATATCTAAAAAACCTCCGGGTAATGCCCATTTACCCTTAAACGGTTCGTTGGCACGTTTAATGAGTAGAATATTAAGTTCTTCTTTTATATGATTGAAGCCAAAAAGAACAGCATCAGTTGTAATTGCAGCACGAGGATAATCGTAAGTATATTTCATAAAAGTTTAGTTTTTAAATTATGAATTACCACCTGTATTAGGCTATAGATAAATGTAAATTCGTAATTAATTTGTGTTTTTTTTAAATAATATTGTTACAGGTTTACTTGGTTCACTTTCATTATTAAATCTATCAAAAGAAGTGATAATAAAAGTATGTTTTTCTCCAAAAAACCTTATACTTCTGTCTCGTTCTATTGAGAAGAAAGTTTTTTTAGTTGTAAGGTATTTATTATCTTCTGCACCAATTTCTATTGTCTCTTTCCCTCTAAATCTATAAACTACATAAAAAATTGCTGTGTCAGTTTCATTTTTTCCCATAAAATCTTCTTTGTCCCACATTATTGTAAATTCATTTTTTATCCTCATCTTTTCCACATTCAATGGTTCTGTTGGCGGAACACTGTCTAAATATGACATTAATGGAATACTGCAAGGGGTTCTAAATAAATCTGTTCTAAGCGAATCGGCAAAACCAAGCGGATTGTCTTTAAATGTTTTTGTTTTATAAAAAACAAATCCTTTTACATTTTCATATTTCCGAGCAAGTCGTATTTGATTAGGCACTTCCGATGGATTTCCCCAATATTGATGTTCCTTAGTGTTATCAATTTTGTAAGCCCCTATTCCAATATAAAGATGCTTGCCATATGTGTTTTTATCCCACCAACCAACAAGTTCCTCATAATCTGCGGCTTTATGCCCTATATACCAATATATTTGAGGAGCAACATAGTCTATCCAACTGTTTTCCAACCATTTTAAAATATCGGCATAAAGCCAATCATAAGTAGCAAATCCTCTGGTGTTAGAACCCTTTGGGTCGTATCCTTTATTTCGCCATATACCACCTGGTCCTATTCCAAAAACAACCCAAGATTTTGTCTCTTTTATTTTTTTACTAACCATTTCAATAAACAAATTCATGTTATTTCTCCTCCAATCTTGCACATTTGTGTAAGACAAACCATACTTATTGAACTGCTTATTATCAGGTATTTCTATAAAAGTATTGTCGGTATTTTTTTTGGGGTATGGATAAAAATAGTCATCAAAATGTATGCCATCAATATCGTATCTATCAACAATATCAACTATGATTTTTGTGATATATTCTCGCACTTCGGGAATACCCGGATTAAAATATTTATTTATACCATAATTAAAAAACCATTCTGGTTTTGTTCTCGTAATATGATTATAAGCAATATCTGCTTTATCTATAGTGGCAACTGCTCTAAATGGATTAATCCAGGCGTGTAGTTGCATGTCTCTTTTATGACATTCTGCTATCATAAATTTTAACGGGTCAAAATATGGATTTGGTGCACGTCCTTGTCGTCCTGTAAGCCATTCAGACCAAGGCTCATACTTAGAATAATAAAAAGCATCTGCTGCTGGGCGGACTTGAAAAATAATCGCATTTATTCCATTACTTTGGTGCATTTCAATTATATCTATCAACTCTTGTTTTAAATCGTGCGAATTTAAACCTCGTTTTGATGGAAAATCTATCATTTTTACTGTAGCAACCCATGCCGCTCTAAATTCTGCTTTGGGCTGAGCAAAGACAGATAGATTTGCGAATAATAATAAAAATACTAAAAATTTCTTTTGCATTTTGAAATTGGTTAAAGTTTTTGTAAATTTGAATTTTTTAACAAATGTATTCATTTATTTCAAATTAAAAAATAAAATGAAAAAAAAAGCTAATATAATTAACAAAATATATAAAAACAGAAAGATATTTATTTCTGATTTGCAAAATTTTGCAACTCAATTAGAAGTTTTTATATCTAAAATAGATAATAATAAAAAAGAAGAAAATTTAAAATATCCTCTTCGTGATTTTTTTAAAAAAACTTTTTATAAAAATAATGCTATTAACACAAGAGATAATTTTGATTTTGTGATTCATGATGATAAAACGGACAAAAGTAATGTTGCTGTAATAATAGAGACTAAAACGCCAAACAGTATTGAGATGATTACTGAACAAAATATTGATGCTAAGTCAATGTATCAGGTGCTGTTATACTATTTGCAGGAACGAATAATTAATAAAAATAATGATATAAAACACATTGTTATAACTAATTTTTATGAATGGTTTATTTTTGATGCAGGCGATTTCGAAAATTTGTTTTACGAAAACAAAGAATTAACAAAACAGTTTGATACATGGCACAGAAACGAAAAAACGAGTAGCTCTACTAAATTGTTTTACAACGAAATTGCTCCTAAATATATAAAACAAGTTGAGCATTTACTTGAATATACTTATGTTGATATTAAGAATATTAACACAAAAATAAACGGTATTGATAGCAAACCAGCTAAGCCTTTAATTGATTTATATAAAATATTTTCTCCCGAATTTTTGCTAAAACAATCGTATATAAATGATAGTAACACATTGAACAAAGAATTTTATTTTGAACTACTGTATATAATTGGACTTGAAGAGCGTAACAAAGGTGGGACAAAAATAATTGAACGTAGCAAAAAAGAAAACGGGTCGCTTATTGAAAACCTAATTTCTACAATTGAATTAGAAGAGCGATATGGAGAAATAGAGAATTTAGATAAATATGGAGATAATAAAAACGAACAAATAGAAAATATTGCTCTCGAATTATCTATTTTGTGGGTAAACAGAATATTGTTTCTGAAACTTCTTGAAGCTCAGTTAATAACATACCAAAACAATAATGCAGATTACAAATTTTTGAATATTGAAACAATAAGGGATTACAGAGAATTAAACAAATTGTTTTTTGCGGTACTTGCCGAAAAACCCCACAATAGACCCGATAATTTAAAAGAAAAATTTAAAACAATACCTTATTTAAACAGTTCGCTTTTTGAAATTTCGGCATTAGAACGGCAAGCCGTAAGAATTAGCAGTTTAACCGACCAACACAAATTACCTTTGTTTAATAAAACGGTTTTAGAAAATCATTATAATAGCTCGTTGCCAATATTAGAATATTTTTTTAGTTTTCTTGATGCCTACGATTTTACAAGTGTAGGGACAGGCGAAATACAAGAAAAACAGAAAAACTTAATAAATGCTTCGGTGCTTGGGCTTATTTTTGAAAAAATAAATGGTTACAAAGAAGGCTCATTTTTTACGCCTGGATATATAACAATGTATATTTGCAGAAAAACAATAAGAAATGCTATTGTGCAAAAATTTAGAGAGGCAGGTTACAAAAAGGCACATTGTTTTGACGACCTTGACGACCTGATAGAAGACCGTAAAAAAGCAAACAAAATAATAAATAGCATAAAATTGTGCGACCCCGCAGTGGGTTCGGGGCATTTTTTGGTTTCGGCGTTAAACGAAATAATTGCAATAAAATCGGAACTTGGAATTTTGCAATATAAAAACGGAAAAAGAATAAAAAATTATAGGGCAGAAGTTTTTAACGACGAATTAATTATTACCGACAACGAAACAGATGAAATATTTAGTTATAATTTAAGTAAAAAAGGAAATCAAATTAAGGAAAAACAAGACTTGCAAGAGGCTATTTTTCATGAAAAAGAATCTTTAATAGAAAACTGTATTTTTGGAGTGGATATAAATATTAATTCTGTAAATATTTGTAGATTAAGATTATGGATTGAATTATTAAAAAGTTCGTATTATAAAATCGTTGAAACAAACAATGAAATATCGCAACAATTAGAAACATTACCCAATATTGATATAAACATAAAACAGGGAAATTCGTTGGTTTCAAAATTTGCGTTGAACGGAAACGGTATTCAAAAACAGAGCAATGCTATGCGTAAAAAAATGCGACTTGCCACACGAAAATATAAAGAACAAATAATAATTTATAAATCAACAAATGATAAATTAACCAAAAAAAATGCAGAGAAAGAAATTGATAGAATAAAAAAAGATTTTGCAAAAATAGTTAATCCTACTGATGAGGATTATAAAAATTTGCAAAATCTACGTACCGAACTATTGAACAAACAGAGTCAAAATTCGGTATTGATGACCACCGAAGACAAAAAAATATGGAAACATAAACTGAATACTTTACCCTTAAAAATTGAGGAATTAGAAAAACAATATAAAAAAAAATTAAAGACACTATACACACACGCACTTGAATGGCGTTTTGAATTTCCCGAAGTGTTGGACGAAAACGGAAATTTTGAAGGTTTTGATTTAATAGTGGGAAATCCTCCTTATATAGAACATAAA
>JAOZTW010000332.1 GCA_029938985.1 Bacteroidales bacterium
CTGGCATTGGACTAACAAGTAGTCCGTGATATTTTCGGGTATTGCAACCAACAATAGTTGTGTTTGTGTATGAACCAGAATTATTAGAAAGAAGGATTTCTCTTTTTAATGAGTATTCTAAGTTTGTTAGTCGTTTTTTATCGAAATTTATATAGTTCATAATTTAATTTAAAAAAGTTAAAAAGTTAAAATAATAATGCCGTTAATGGCAATTTATAATTAAGAATTAGGAATTTGTTTACACCTTAAAATTCAATTATTAATAAAAATAAAGTTTGGCTACCCACGTAAAGTTAGACAAAAAAATCTCTTTGACAAAGTTTTTCACTTTGTCAAAGTTGTGGCGACCACGAATATACTGTGAATATAAATTTTGTTGTTATTATTAAAATTTTATTTTTGATAAAATTTTCTATTAGTTTTGTCCCATGTCAATTTTATGGGTTGTTTTATTAAGTTATTTATAAAATCGCATACAAGTTTTTTGTCTGCTGGTAGTGCATCGAAATCGCCACTACAAATTGAATATAATCCACCAGCATTTAAAGAAACCTCAATTGTAGTTCCGTGTTGTGGCAAGTTATAAGAAATAGCAGACATTTCATAGTAATCTTCGGGGAAGTCGGGCATATCAAAACCTTTTTTTAAAAAATCAGAATATGATAATTCTGGAATAACTTTGTATGTTACATCAATCCATTTTTTATTCTTGTATTCAAAAAATTTTACTACACTGTTAATAAAAACACCTCCTTCGGCTTCAGTTTTTGAAACTGCAATTAGTGCTGAACCATCTTTTTTTCTATATAGCACAACTTGTAGTTTTACAGTGCCTCCTCCTGTTCCTTCGTCGTAAATTTCTATATATCCGTTTATTATATCCACTACTGGCTTTATTTCGTAATCAGCATTAGATTGGCTAACCCAATCTCCTTCAATATTTTCTATCTCATACGCAAATCTAACATCCTTAGGTAGCTTTTCAAAATAATCTAAAACTGTCATTTTTTGTGCAAATAAGCTTGTTGCAATCACAATTATGATTGTACTTAAAATAACTTTTTTCATATAAAATATTAATAATTTGTTAAAAAATTGTTTTTGAAATTTGCCACAAATATATTTAAAAACATATTAACTAAACAAATCTTTTTGTTATGTTTTTTAAAATAAAATAAAATAAAAATTTTATTATCAAATAATATTAAATATACATTTTGTAAGACAATGTAAATGAACGGTATATGAAAATCAGATAACTTCTTCTCTGTTTGTGTCTAATTTTATTAAAATAAAAAGAAGAATTGTAAACGACCACAACGACGAACCACCATAGCTAAAAAAAGGAAGAGGAATACCGATTACTGGCATTAATCCGAGTACCATTCCTACATTTACTGCAAAATGAAAAAATAAAATAGAAGCCACGGTGTATCCATAAATTCTGCTAAATCGTGAGCGTTGCCGCTCAGATACATAAATAACTCGTAACAGCAAAATAAGAAAAATTACTAATATAGATGTAGTTCCAACAAAGCCCCATTCTTCTCCCACTGTACAAAAAATAAAATCAGTATCTTGTTCTGGTACAAAATTGTATTTTGTTTGTGTTCCATTTAAAAAACCTTTGCCGTAGAGTCGTCCCGAACCAATTGCGATTTTGGATTGATTAACATTGTATCCTATACCATGTGGGTCGTCTTGAATACCAAGAAAAACATCGATACGAGTTTTGTGGTGTGTTTGTAAAATTGAATTATAAATATAGTCAACAGAAAAAATATAAAATATCGAACTAATTAATATCAAAGCAATTATTAAAATATTGAAAAGTCGTTTTTTATAAGCATAATAAAAGAAAAAACAAAGACTAATAAAGAGTGCAATTCCAATTATTATTGGTAGTTTTATATTTAAAACAAATAAATTTGCAACATATAATAATGCAAAAACACCTATTAATATTCCGAGAGCAATGAATAATTCTTTTGGGTTGCGTCTAATAAAATAATAAGTTATGAAAGCCAATACTATCAATCCAATAAATAAGTATGATAGATTAATTTTTAGAGCAAGAATAAAAAGAGTTATTACAAGCATTAATAATAATAAAACTGAACCATTTAATCCCTCTCTGTATAAAACGATTACAAAAGCAACATAAATTATTGCTGAACCTGTATCTGGTTGTAACATAATTAATAAGGCAGGACTTATAAGAATTGCTATGATAAGAAAAATGTTGTTTGTTTTGGTTAAATCAAAATTATGTTTGCTCATAAAACTCGAAAGTGCCAGAGCTGTTGTAAATTTTGCAAATTCAGCAGGTTGTATTTTATAATTACCTATTTCAAACCAAGATTTTGCTCCATGCGAAGCATCTCCAAATAATAGCACAGCTATTAAAAGAAAAAAAGTAATCGTATAGGCGATGTAAGCAAACATTGGAAACACCTTACTATCAACAATCAAAATGAAAGCGATAATTAAAAACGAAAGTAGAATCCAAATCATTTGTTTTCCATATCTTTGACTTGTGTCAAAAATCACATTATATTCTTCCTTATAAACAGCGGCATAAATATTTATCCAACCAAGAATAATTAAAGTTAAATATAGGATTATTGAAAGCCAATCAATTTTTAACCAGAAGTTCTTATTTCTTTTTTTTGCCAAAATTAATTTATTAATTGTTCATTAAATTACCTTGAATCATTTTTTGTTCCAACCATGGTTTTGAAATAGAATCGGACAAATATTTTTCTATCATTAAAGTAGCAATTGGAGCCGCCCAAGTAGAGCCATAGCCACCGTTTTCTACATAAACAGAAATAGCAATTTTTGGTTCGTTTTTAGGTGCAAATGCCACAAAAATTGAATGGTCTGTTCCGTGTGGATTTTGTGCAGTTCCTGTTTTTCCACAAATTGTTATGTTGGGTAGAGCTAAGCCTCCCGCTGTTCCAAATTCTAAAACAGTTTGCATACCCGTAATTACTGGTTCAAAATATTTTTGTTCAATATTTACATAATGTTTTTCTTTAAATTTTTCATTAATTTCTGCTTGCCCTCCTATTCGTCTTACAGAATGTGGAATAATATAATAACCTCTATTTGCAATTACCGAAACCATGTTTGCTATTTGTATAGGAGTGAAACCTAATTCTCCTTGACCTATAGAGAGTGAAATAATTGTAAAAGGTCCCCATCTACCTCTTCCGTAGTATTTATTAAAATAATTTGAGGGATATAAAATCCCTGAAAGTTCGTGTCCTAAGTCACTTTTTAGTTTTACTCCAAGTCCAAAAGAATGAAGGTAACTCCTCCAGTTTTGATAAGCATCTTCGGAGGTTGGGTAAATGTCGTTGTGTAGAATTTTTGTGAACACACCACAATAATACGAGTTGCACGAACCAGCTATTGAATGAATTAAACCGATATTGCCAACATGATGACAACCAACCACATGCGTCCCAATACTAAAGCCTCCATTGCAAGGAAAAACAGACTCAGATGTTATCACTCCCTCCTGCATACCTATTAAAGCTTGAATAGGCTTTAAAGTTGAACCAGGTGGATAAAACGCCATTAAAGCTCTGTTAAATAGAGGCTTATCTTCACTTGACGCAAGGGCAAGATAATTTTGCGAACGTTTATTACCTGTTAGTAAATTGGGGGCATAATATGGAGAACTTATTAATGCGAGTACCTCACCAGTAGCTGGTTCTATTGCAACTATGCTACCTCTTTTATTTTGCATAAGTTTTTCGCCGTATTTTTGAAGTTCTACATCAATTGTGGTATATATATCACTACCCACCACCTCTGATGTATCATATTTTCCTTCTTTATAACTACCTTTTACTCTATTGTGAACATCTACAAGAAATATACTTAATCCTTTTTTACCTCTTAATATTTTTTCATAAGCTTTTTCTATGCCACTAATACCAACATAGTCACCTGCTTTATAATAGGCATCTTCGTCAAGCTTTTTTCTATTTACTTCTCCTACATATCCCAAAAAATGTGATGCAATATCTTGTTTATAAATTCTTGTAGAATGTGTTTGAATAAAAAAACCTTGAAATTTATACAGTTTTTCTTGTAATTCAGCATATCTAAGAGCAGATATTTGTTTAAAAACAATTGAGGGTTTATACAAAGAGTATTTTCTGGCTTTATTTATATTGTTTTTTAAGGTTTCGATATTTGTACCAAGAATTTCACATAACTCTAATGTGTCAAATTCTTTTGTTTGTTTGGGAACTATCATCAAGTCATATTGTGCTTGATTATAAACCAGTAATTCTCCATTACGGTCAAAAATAAGTCCACGAGCAGGATATTCAGTTACATGTCGGCGTGCATTATTTTCTGCCGATATTTGATATTTTGTTTCCGTTATTTGTAAAGCAAATAAACGAATAACGTATATTATTGTTACAAGAACAAAAAAACCACCGATAATAAATTGTCTATTTGAATTTACATCTTGTGCCATTTTATGAAATGAAGTTTAATAGTTGTAAAAATGCAAAAATAGTATTTTTTATTAAAAAAAACAATTAAAATATTGATTAGTGAAAAAGAAAAAATAACTAACATCTGAAAAGTCGGGAAAACTTTTCCGCAATATTAAAAACATACAATTTGTTGTACAATTTGCCGTAGAAAAAAGGCATGCCTTGTTTCCTCAACATATTTTGCATAAAAATTGACATAAAAAATCTACGTATTTGTATTTATTTTATTAATATACAGAATAGTTGGGCACTGGTTTACAGTCAAAACTTAAAATATTAAAAAAAACAAAAAATAAATCAAAATATTTTGCGCTTTCTGGAAATTTAACTCTACTTTTGCAGGCGTGAGTTCGGAATTACATTTCGGACACACACAGTAGCCACATCCATTCTCCTGCATTTAAGAACAAATAAAATATTGAGATTAATATGAAAACAAAAATCGCACTTAAACTTCTTAGTTTAATTCTTTATACAATGATTCTGAGTTGTCAAAAAGATTCTACTAATATTATTGAACCAGACAGCAATGAAATAGATATTGTCATTCAGAAAGTAAATGAGGATATACAATCATCAAAACTTGCAGTTTCAAAATTAACAAAAGAGCATTTCAATATATGGTTTGCCGAATTTGTTCAATTTGGACCTTTAAAACAAGACCGACAAAATATGCTGGAAGCAGTATCTAATGGAGACTTACCTATTGGCTGTTCAATAACCCTTCAAGATAATTCAGAAGACAATCTGCCATCTTCTATTATTTTCAACCCCTATAATTTACCAATAATTGAGGGCAATAATATTTTAAGTTATCTAAAATGGTTAGAGAATATGTTGATAGCAAGCTCGGGCAACTTAGAACTAATACAAGAACCTTTTCAAGGAAGTCTCCCTTTTGTAAATACATTAAGTGAAGATATACTAATACGAATCACTGAAATTGAAGTAGAGGGAACATGTCTTGTTCCCGGATATGAAGAACGTGATGCTTTGAAAATAGAGGTGCTTATTAATACTCAAAATAATGAAATGATTTCCAGCTGGTTTGGGATAGGATTTAATAAGGAAGAAATGCAAAATACAATCGCTCAACTCTTGGGTTCTGAAAACGAAGTGTGGATTGATGTGAAAGAACTACTTCCTAATTGGTTAAAAAACAGAATAAATACTTTTCCTGTTGAAGGTGATAACGAAGTTTGCCATGGGGCTGCCAGAGAATTTTACTATGTTGAGCAAGAAGCTTCTCTCAATGCCAGTACAGAGGCTACAACACTCATGTTATCAAATTATTATTGTACAAAAACTGATATTAGTAATTTAGTATTTGGTGACTATTTGTATGTACCCGGTCAGCATAGTGGCAGGTATTTACTTAAAGACCCTGACTCTGGTCGCCATATTGTTTTTAGTGTGCAATCAGGAGGAATTGGAGCGTATCGTTTCTGGTGGATGAACGAAGATTTCTCTGGCAACCCTTTTGGGCATAAAGCTGTGGATAGTCTTCTTACTACTCGAATTGATGTTTATCGAAGATGCAAAGAATAAGGTAGTCCCTACATAACAGTGTTGGTTAATAAAAAATAGGGCTATATTGCCAAT
>JAOZTW010000333.1 GCA_029938985.1 Bacteroidales bacterium
AGTGGTAGTAGCACACGAAGCAGTGGAAGTTCAAGAAGTAGTGGTAGTAGCACACGAAGTAGCGGAAGCTCAAGAAGTAGCGGTAGCAGTACACGAAGTAGCGGAAGCTCAAGAAGTAGTGGGAGTAGTACACGAAGCAGTGGAAGTTCAAGAAGTAGTGGTAGTAGTACAAGAAGCAGTGGAAGTTCACGAAGTAGTAGTGGTAGCTCAAGAAGCTCTGGTTCTTCACGCTCAGGACGTAGATAATATAGTGTTTTTCAAAAAACATTATTTTTGAAAAAATATAAAATAAAGACATGTTTTACAAGTGTAAAGTTTAAGGCATTTTTAAATTTTAAATTCCAAAATTTACTTTTGTAATGAGAATTTTTCAAATAATGCAAAAATTAGCATTTGTGAAACATGTCGAAATAACATTTAAAATTAAGCCCAAAGTTTTTATAAACCTGGGCTTAATATTTTTTAAAACCTTAATTAACAATTATTAACAATATAAACTCTTAAACATTTAAAAATATGAAAAAGATATTTCTATCAATAATATTATTTGCATTATTTGGAACAATATTCGCTCAAAATGAAATTGATGCTTTGAGGTTTTCTCAAATGTACTACGGAGGTTCTGCACGTTTTGTGGCAACAGGAAGTTCATTTGGTGCTTTGGGAGGCGATTTATCAACATTAAGTACTAATCCTGCTGGTCTATCAATTTACAGAAAAGGAGAATTATCTATAAGTCCAAGTATGGTAGCTAATAAATATGATGCAACTTTTAATGGTAATAGTACATCTACAACTCCAAAATATGGTTTTCATTTTGACAATATTGGTTGTGCCATAGCTTTTGCTGATGACAGCGAATATAGTGATTGGAAAGGATTTAGCATAGGATTTGCCTACAACCGTACAAATGATTACACAAGCTATACTAATATTGAAGGAACAAACGAAAAAGGTTCTATGTTAGATTATTTTATGTACAATTCTGACAACACCTACCCTACCGATTTAGACGAATATGTTTCTTGGCCTGCATATCAAACATATTTAGTTGACACTGTATCAAGCGATTTAGTTTACACCAACCCACTTTGGTGGAACTTACCAGAGGGAGAAGAATACCCCCAATATGGTCAACTTCAAAAGAAGACAATTGACAAAAGAGGTGGTGCTGGTGAATACGCATTTTCTTTGGGAGCTAATTATAATGACTTAATTTATTTTGGAGCAACTGTAGGAATAGAAAGTTTTTATTATGAAGAGAATACAAAATTTACAGAATCTGATTTTGTAGATAGTGTTGGTTTACAGTCATTTAATTATAACGAAAATTTACGTTCAAATGGTTCAGGAGCAAATCTTAAACTTGGAATTATTTTAAGACCTTTGGATTTTATTAGAATAGGCGGTGCAATTCATACACCTACTTTTTACACAATTACAGATAATTATTCTACATCAATGAACGCATACTGGGACGCTTCATCAGACGATCCTTATGCTTATAATCACACATCTGGTTCTTCAAATTATGAATCAAACCAATATAGAGCTGTTTATCAACTTACTACTCCAATGCGTTTAATTGCTGATGTAGGTTTAGTTATAGGTACTTTTGCATTGATAAGTGCAGAATATGAGTTTGTAGATTATGCTTCTATGCGATTAAATTCTTCTGATTACAATTTTTCTGATGAAAATACAGTTATTAGAGATGCTTTTAAATCAACTCATAATTTAAGAGCTGGTGCAGAATTAAGATTTGGACCTTTGTGTTTAAGAGGTGGTTATGCTATTTACGACAATCCATATAAATCATCTTTAGGAAGAACTGATGCAGTTAGAACTCAAATCTCTGGAGGACTTGGTATAGTTACAGGAAATATTTACATAGATTTTGCTTATGTTCAGTCTATTCAAAATGATTCATATTTTCTTTATAATGGATACACAGATGAACCAAATCCTGAACTTAACTACACAGGCGGAAAAGGAATGGTTACTGTTGGAGTAAAATTCTAATTATTAAAATTATTTATGTAGTCAATTGTATGTTTCTCTCAGCTTTTGTTTGGTGAAACATACAATTAGCATAATTTTGAAACATTAAAAAAGCCTTAAACATTATATTTCTTCAACATATCACAATAAATTAGAAAACTCTAAAATCAAGAATATCTGACTTTTAAAAATTACACCCCCTTTTTGTCCCCCTATAAAAACATTCTTAACCCCTCTATGTATCCTAAAAAAAATTGACAAAGTAATTTAATTTTTATTTATTTGTAATATTATTTTATTGGCATTATCAAGTTATGAATAATGTGATTTAATATAGATTTAATTTTTATTTACTTATAAATTATTTAAAATTATGAAAAAATTCTCATTTTTAATTATTACACTACTATTCTTTGCATTTATAACAAATGCACAAGACATTATTCTCGAAGAAGGATTTAATACAGAAAGTATTCCAGCAGGCTGGACAGAAGCATTTGAAACAGGAGGCTACGAAGCACACTGGGAGCCAGGTCATATAGGAGGAACAAATGATTTTCCGTCATATCCACATTCTGGAAATTACAATTTAAAAGCTCTTAAATACACCTCAGCTTCCGAATCTACTTGCCGTATTACAACTCCAAGTATGGATTTATCAAGCTACGACCATGTTGCTTTTGAATTTTACGCATCATCTGGACAAAGTTCAATTTTTATGAGCGATTTTGATGTTTATTATAAAACATCGGCAGGAGGAACTTGGCAACCACTACTTCAAGAATGGCTTGCAGCACCCGACTGGACAAAATTCACGTTTGTTATTCCAGACGAAGATTTATCAGCAGATTTTTATATCTCATGGGTGGCAAACGTTACAATGGCTTGGGTAACTCTTGACGATGTAAAAGTTTATGAATATTTTGAAACACCAACAGAACTTACTGCAACGTCAAACACAAATAGTGTAGATTTAAGTTGGACAGGAGTTTCACAAACTGGTTTTTCAAACTATAAAATTTACAGAAACGGAGCGGAACTTACAACAACAAGTAACACAACTTATACCGATAATTCTGTAACACAAAATACAGCCTACGATTATTATGTTACAGCAATTTACAGCTCAGACGAATCAGACGCAACAAACATTGCACCAGCTGCTCCCGACGGAATGTTAACTCCATACACACAAGATTTTGAAAATGCAGGAAACAGACCAACTGCATGGTCAAACACTTGGACAGAACATTACAATAATTATGACCCAGAGGATATGGAATTTCCTTTCCATTTTAACGATGGTGGACTTGGCGATGCAAATGGTGCACCCGAACCAAGCTCTGCTTACGATGGCAGTCATTGTGCAACTGTTAAATTACAGGACGCATTTCTTGGAATGGAATCTATGTTAATTACTCCAATGTTTAATCTTTCCAGTAATGTTGCTCCTGTGTTAAATTTTCAATTATTCAACGGAGACCGTGGTTCTTACACAGATGAATTAAAAATATATTATAAAAATAGTATTGGTGGCGAATGGATAGAATTAATTCACCTTACAGATGCTTATAATAACTGGACAGCAATGTCGTATCTATTACCAAATACTTCGGCTACTTATTGGGTTGGTTTTGAAGCAATAACAAACTCTGGTTTTGGAATTACAATTGACAATGTACAAATACTTGAAAACTTGGCAGGAGTAGTTGTAGGTGGAACAGATATTTGTGGAGCAGGTCAAATACCAGAACTTACGCTACAAGGGTATTCAGGAACAATTGTAAAATGGCAAAAAAGAATTGATGAAGGAAGTTGGACAGATATTTCAAATACAAATGCTACCTATCAAGAAACTGCTTCTGCTATAGGAACTTGGTACTACAGAGCTGTTGTAGATAACAGTGGAACTGAATATTATTCTGAATATACAACTGTTTATGTTGCAGAACCGTCTGATGGTGGAGAGGCTGCAAATGCAATGTCATGCTTAGCTGATGGCAATGGAGTTACCTTAGATTTTAGTTACAATCAAGACCCAGTAGGCGAAGTTATTGCTTGGCAAATTTCAGACGAAGGGCAAAATGACTGGTCAGATATTGAAGGAGCAGCTGGCTATCCATATCAATATTATCCAGACTTTTTTGGAACTTATGATTACAGAGCAAAAGTTCAAAATGGAGATGCCTGTGCTGTTGTTTATTCAGAACTTGCGTGGCTCAAACTGGCAAACAACGATGCCGAACTCACAGGACCTACTTCAGTTTGTACTGGTAGCACCGCTAATTTAGAAATAACTCCAATTAGTTCACCTACTTTTAATACCTACGAATGGGAAAAATCAGTTTCGCCTTTTACAGATTGGACAGATTTAAACAACAACGGAAATCATACCTTCACAACATCTGCAATTTCCGAAGAGACTCATTACCGAGTGCGTTGCAAAGCATTTCCTTGCGACCCCAGATATATTGAACTGACTATTGAAGTAGGTGATGAAATTTCGGGTGGCAATATTACAGGAATAACAGAACTTTGCACAGGTTCAACTACCGATTTAACTCTTATAAATCATGCAGGCGATATTCAAGAATGGCAATACGAAGAATATCCTTATTCAGACAACTGGACAACAATTTCTAATACAAATACAAATTATACTACCGATGTTTTAACTGTTTCTACAAAATATCGTGCAATAGTTACACAAGAAAATTGCAACTCTGCATATTCAGAAGAACTTGAAGTAGTTGTTACGGAAAATACTGTAGCAGGAAGTTTAGCGGCCGACAATACTGAAATTTGTTTAAACAGCTCAACAGAAGATATTACTTTATCAGGAAATACAGGAGACATCACAAAATGGCAAAAAAGATTAGATGGCGGAGATTGGACAAATATTTCTTCAATATTAAATCCTTATTCAGAAGTGCCAACAGAAACAGGAACTTGGGCTTACAGAGTAGAAGTTCAAAATGGAGTATGTGATGCCACTTTCACTACAGAAGTTTCAATTATTGTAAACTCAAGTTCAGTAGAACCAGGAACACTTACTGGTGGAACAGCAGAAATTTGTTTTGGAACAGAAACTGGCGAAATGTCTATTGCAGGAAATGGAGGAACAATAACTCAATGGCAGAAAAAACTCAACGAAGACGATTGGCAAAACATAGCTAATGCCACAAACACACACAACGACACACCAACTGAGGCAGGAACATGGAAATATAGAGTAGAATCTAATGCTTCTGGTTGTGGTTTGATTTATTCAAACGAAGTAGAAGTTAATGTTCTTAACAGTGATTTTACAGGAACGTTAACAGGTGTGAATACCGAAATTTGTCTTGGAGCATCTACAGGAAATATTCATTTAGACGATTTTGAAGGAACAATAAATAAGTGGCAATCAAGAGTTAATGCAGAAGAATGGACAGACGAAGAAAATACTACAGAAAATTTTGCTACTACTCCAGAAACCGAAGGAGCTTGGGAATTTAGAGCAGAAATTACCAACGGCGTTTGTGCAACAAATTATTGCGAGCCTTATGCTATTACTGTAAGCGAAGGAATATCTGCATCATTCACTTCTGAGTCTGAAAGTTTAACTGTTACATTTACAAATACATCTGTAAATACCGATTCTTATCACTGGTGGTTTGGAGACGGAAACGAATCTACTGATGAAAACCCTGAAAATACCTATAATCAAGCAGGAACATACAGCGTAACGTTTAAAGCAATAAGTTCGGATTGTAATTTAAATGAGGAAATTACAGAAGAAATAACTGTAATAGAAGTAAATATTGAAGATATAGAGAACTCAAATATTACTATTTATCCTAATCCAGCTTCTGATATTATTTATATTTCTACTGAAAAAGAAATTTTAAATATTGAAATGACTACAATTAATGGAATTAGATTAGACACTAAATATAATAGTGGTACTCAAAGTTTAAATATTGAAAATTTCAGTACTGGTATTTATTTATTAAAAGTAGCTACTGAAAAAAGAATTTATATCGAAAAAATAATAATTGAATAGTTATTATAAGGAATGGTTCAATGCTGAAAAGTCGGGAAAACTTTTTATCATAACATTAAAGCATTGATTAATTGCTTT
>JAOZTW010000929.1 GCA_029938985.1 Bacteroidales bacterium
AATTTTATAATCTTTATTTCCTCTGAAACATATTGCAATAGCTCGCCAATTTTTATAATCGCCAATAATATGTTTTTTTGCCTGCAATTTTACTTCTTCAAATTTTTGTTGCAAAACAGCATCAGATTTATTTTTTGCAACTTGTTTTATCTCAAAAATATCGTGCAATCTGTATTGAACATTTGCTTTATGTAACGACCTTAACATTATGTCAGCCTGACCTGTTGGTAGATTATATTCTGGCAGAACTTCGTAAATATTTTTTGTAAATGTGTTCCAAAGAACATGATATAACAAACCATGATAAAAACTTTCGTTTGCGTTTTTAAAAAAATCACCCGGAAATCTTTTTATTATTTTTTCAAAAAAGTTATCAATTAAATCATTAACATTTCCATTTGCTTGATATTTTCTTACTATCTTAGTTATTTGAAAACCTGTAGTGCTAAAATTATTTATTTCTTTAAAATAATCAAGTGCCATAAGATAAGTTATCTGGTTTGGTATTTTTAATTCGTTCCAATATTTACCAAACGACAATATTCCCGAATAATATAAACCTTCAATAATATAATCTCCATTTTTATAATTATCCATTTTAAAACTAACACTCAAATTAGAGGAAAAATTTATACCTTTATTTTCAGTTATTTCAGTAATAACTTCATCTCGTCCTTTGTTGTTGTTGCCAAAAATAAAAGCTATTTGTCTGTAATCAATACGTAAATTATCGTCAAGTAGTTGGTCGGGAATTTTGTTTTTATTTATGATGTTTTCCAAAAAATACAAAGTCATCATAGGATTATAAATATCTTCTCCATCGGGAGCAAATTTATAGCCATCATAATATTTTTTCAAATAAAAAAACACAATTTCTTTGTCAATAGTAATATCATAATCGTTGTATATAGAGTTTACCAAAGTGTTTACTTCGTTTTGAGTAAAACCAAGCATGTGTGTATATTCTTCTTTAAAAGTTATCCATTCCGAAATATTGTATCCACTGTTCATGTCAGCAATTGTAATAGGCAATATACCAGTTATATATACTTTCTCCACAGACGTTTTTGTACCGTCTTTTATTATTTCAAAAAAACCTCTAAAAAAACCTCCACTTCTCAAAACATTGAGATATTCGTTTTCTTCCACTGGTGCATATTGATAAAATATTGCCATAGCATTGGTTAGCGAATCGTATTCGTCTATGGCAATAAATATTTTACCACCATGCGAGAATACTAAATTTATTATATTAGCCAATGCACCAGCAGAATTGTTTTCGTATTTTCGGTAATAAAAATTTATTATTTCATCATCTAATTTTAATTCTTCTTTATAATGAAGCAAAAAATTATAAATAATAGAATTATTTTTACTATTAAATTTATCTTCTACTATATCTTTTTCTTTGGTAGCATAGGCTCGTAAACCAGAAAAATCAAAATTAATAAAAAAGTAGCTGTTACGAAGTTTTGTTGGATTTTTACCAATATAATAATTTCCAAAAATTTCTTGAAATTTATGAGCATATTTTTTATCATAATAATAACGTAGCATTTCGGTAAATAATGATTTTCCAAATCTACGAGGACGCAAAAATACTGGATAATTTGTATTATCAATTTCTTCTAAATATTTTGTTTTGTCCACATAGTAAAAACCTTTTGTTGTTATGGTCTCAAAATTACTTATTCCGTAAGGTATTCGTTTTTTCAT
>JAOZTW010000018.1 GCA_029938985.1 Bacteroidales bacterium
TTGGAAAGTCTTTTCGTATAACAATACTTTAGGTACTTATGTCTTAATACAGTAGATTATTTTTTTCTTTTTCACTTACTTTTAAAATTCCATTTTAAGTAGGTAATCGTTTATATATGATTAACTACTGTATTAAGACTTAAATATCTAAAGTTTTATTACAGTAGTTGTTTTTTTGTATTTGCAGATTTATCTGCTTTGTTTTTGCAGATTTATCTGCAGAATATCAGCGATTTGGCTATCAGTAATAGCAAACAAAAAAAATACGATAGTGTACAAGACTTAAGTTTATAGAGAAGCAATTTAAAGTAAACCGTTTAAATTTAACACTTAAAATACTTTAGATACTTAAGTCTTATTACACTACTTATATTTGAAATGGAATTTTTTTTATTACTTTTGTAAAATAATTAAATATGTAAAGTTACTTAAAATTATTGTTTAATTGAATTATTTTATTGTACAGATAAACAGTTTATTAAAAAAAATAATTGTATTAATAATATTATTTTTAAAACCTAAAAAAAATGATAGAATACGAATGGACACAAGAACTTTGTGAGTCTTATACCAACAATATACGCCCGATGATAAAACATGACCATTTTAATTGGGCCGCAAAAATAGTGAAACAAATAAATTCGTCACAAGAAAATTTAAAATATTTGGACATAGCAACTGGTCCTGGTTTTTTATTGGTAGAGGTGGCAAAAATGTTGGAGAAACCAGTTTTGTTTGCTCATGATGGTTCTAAATTCATGTTAAATATTGCAGAAAAAGAAGCTAAAAATTCTGGTTTTGAAATACAAAAATTTCATTCTGATGCTGAAAAAATAAATATTGAAAACAACTCTATGGACATTGTTACATGCAAACAACTTTTGCATGAAGTAAAATCACCCGAAAAAATTATTTCAGAAATTTATAGAGTTTGCAAACCTGATGGTAAAGTTTTTATTGTAGATTTTGACAAAAATAGTAGTTCAATAGGTGCCAAATTGATTAAAACTTTCGTGAAGGTAAATACGAATAAACAAATTGCAGATAATTTTTGGAAATCATATAAGAACGGACTTGATGGAAAAAAAGTAAAACAAATGACAAAAGATGCTGGATTTTCAAAAGTTTTTTACATAAAATCTGGATACAATTATTTTATACTTGCTAAAAAATAAACGCCAAATAAATAACAAAAATATGAATAATATAGATGCTGATTTAAACAATCAAAACTCAGAAAATGAAAATAAAGTAGAGGAAGTGGTAGAAAATTTGTTGATTAAACAAACAATTGATAATAAAATAGTTGAAGCAAAAACAATTGCATTAAATGCCAAACACAACGAAGCAATTGTAGTTTTGCTTGATACATTAAATATGTTTTTGGAGAACGCAGAAAAAGAGAATTTAGAAATTCAAATAAAAGCAAATATTTTGCTTATGCTCGGAAATCAATATTTTATGACAGAAGAATTTGATTATGCAGAAAAATATTTTAATCAAGTAATAAGTCTGAACGAAATTGATAGCTCGTTAAAAGAAATTGGGCGTTCCTACCATAGCATTGGAAATATTTATGCTTTGCAAAAATTATGGAGCAAAGCTCTTGAAAACTATGAACTTTCTATTGATAAAAACGAAGAAGCTAATCATTTATTAGGACTTGGTGGCACATTTCACAATATTAGAATTATACTTTCGCAAACAATAAATATAAAAAAAAGACTTAAATATTATAAAAAAAGGTTAAAATTTTATGAAAAAGAAGGTAAAAACAAGCTTTTTGGTTACTTTTATCATGAGTTAGCTTTATTGTACAACGATTACGGCAAAAAAAAGAATGAATTAGAGTTTTTGGAAAAAGCACTTGCATCAAAATTGGAGCATAAAATAGAATATGAACTTGCAAATACTTATTATTTTCTTGCTGGTTTTCACGACGATAACGACGATGAAGATAAAGCTTTTGAATATTATATATCAGCTTTGGAACTAATGTTAAAACATTCGGAATTTGAATACGCCGGAACAACAGTTCAGTATTTGGAATTGTCTTTGGACGAATGCACTGATAATGAGCAGAAACAAAAAGCTATAAATCTGTTAAAAATAGTAGAAGAACAAAATATATTTGAAGAAAAAAGAAAGATATTTGATGGAATAGAAATTGGAGAGTATAATGCAGAGTAGAAGTTTTTATGTTACTTTATTTGTTAAAGCACTGTAAATCCTTCGGTATATTAAACCGAAAATTAATTGAAATTTAAAGAATATCAGACAGTTAATTACGATAAGAAAAGTTTTGCAACTTCTCCGAATTTTATTGTTTTGTAAACAATAAATTAAATGTAAACCTTGTAAAAGAAAAATAGAACAAAATGAATGATATTGAAAAAGCAAAATATTATTATAATAAAGCCGATAAAGCTTTTTTTAAAAAAGATTATAAATTAGCTAAAAATAACTTAGAAAAAGTTATTAAATTAAATCCAAACTTTGAAGAAGCATATAGTAATTTAGCTCTTTTACTTGTAAATAATTTTCAAGAATATGAAAAAGCAAAACAGTATTATGAAAAAGCTATAGAATTAAATCCAAACTTTGCAGCAGCTTATAGTAATTTAGCTCTTTTACTTGTAAATAATTTTCAAGAATATGAAAAAGCAAAACAGTATTATGAAAAAGCTATAGAATTAAATCCTAATTTTGCAGAAGCTTATAATAACTACGCCTTTCTTTTAACAACCCATTTTCAAGAACATAGCAAGGCGAAACAATACTATGAGAAAGCTATAGAATTAGATGCAAATTATGTAATTGCCTATGAAAATTACCTTAAACTTTTAAAAAAGCATTTTAATGAAAATGATAGTCAAAAAAGAAAAATATCTTTTGAAAGTTCACAATTATCAGATAAAATAAATTTTATTGAAATAAATAACTTTAAAATATTTAAAAAAATTAGAATTGAACTAACCGAGCATGTAAATATAATACTCGCTCAAAATGGATTAGGTAAAACAACTTTTTTGCAAGCACTTACTCTCGCTAATATTCCTGATGAAAATAAAATAAATGATTTTGAGATTTTTTTAAGTTTTGGAACTTTACAGTCAAATATTATTTTTAATAAAAATAATAAAAATATATCATTAATAATTGACCAATATAAAAAGAAAACAGCTAACAAATATGAATTTTCGTATTTACCCATATTTTTGGCTTATGGTGTAAATATTTTTACGCTTTACGAAAAATATAGTTATGATAATATAATTGACCAGTTGATAACTGGAGCTAAAAGGAATTATGAAATAAAATCAATTTTTTCTGATTTTGAAGACACTTTTTATGACCCTCTAATTATACTTCAAAAATTGTTGGATAAAAAAACACGATATAGTTCATTAATTAATGATTTTATTATAAAAAAACTGAACAAGTTAATTCCTGATTATAAGATTGTTATTAATAATAATAACATTCATTATTTTGTTTCCGAAAATTTGGAACAAAATTATTTATCAACCAAAAATTTGAGTGAGGGTTACCGTAGTGCAATCATTTTATTAACAGATATTATAATTCGTGTTCTTTCAATTGGTAAAAAATACACTTATGATAGTTTAGATTTGTTGTTTGAGAACATCACTGGAGTTATTGCAATAGATGAATTTGATAGACATTTACATCCCTCATGGCAAAGAATTTATGTAAATCAACTAAAAAAATTATTACCAAATATTCAATTTGTACTAACAACGCACAACCCCGTAGCTATACTTGGCAGACAAGCTGGCGAGGTGCAAAAATTTTATTTCGACAAAAGCGATAAAACGCTTAAAATAAGGAAATTACCAGAAACTGAAAGTATTGATGCAGGAACAATTTTATTAAAACATTTTGGTTTAAACTCTATTTTAAGTATTGACTTACAAAATAAAATTGATATGTATTATAAAATCAAATCAAAAGAAAAATTAAATGAATCAGACCAAAAAGAAATTAAAATATTAGAGGCAGAAATTACAGACTCAAATGTAAATGTAAATATTCATGATTACAGATTCTTAATTTTTATTAAATTTATGGAAGCACAAGGATATGATATTAGAGAACGTCTTTCTGAAATAACACTTACAAAAAATGAAATAGAAAAGTTGGAAAAGGAATTTGAAAATTATTATAATTAATTAAATATGAAAGATTTAAGATATATTCATGTTGAAAATAATACTGAAATTCCAGAGCATAAAAAGGAATTAGTTGACGTATTTAGGAAGATGGGAAATAATTTTAATGATAAATTTAAAATTTTAAGAACAAATAAAAAAGAATATGATAAGTTTAAGAAAAATAAATGGACGATTTTTAAAGATAATTTTCTTATTTTAGTTGATTATCAATGTCATATATGTGAAAATAGAATAGATATTCACCATGATATTGACCATTTCAGACCCAAAAAACATTATTGGTGGCTTGCATTTGATTATAAAAATTATATGATTTATTGTAAATTGTGTAATATAACTTATAAAAAAAATATTTTTCCTTTGTTTGTTGATAATCAAATAGATTATGAAATAAAAAATAGAATTACTTTTGAAAAACGTACAGAATTAGATGACGAAAAACCTTTAACTTTTAATCCTAATTATAATAATCCAGTTGAAATATTTGATGTTGAATTTATAGCTAAAACAGATATAAGAGTGGGAGTTGTGAAAATAAAACCCAAAAAAGACCTGAATTTAGATTCATATATGTATGCAAAAGCAAAAACAACTATAAATATTTTTAATTTGAATAATGAAAATACAGAATTAAAAAATACACAAAAAGATGTTAGAAAAATAATAATGGAAAGTAATTTTAAAAATCTGAAAAACTTGGCAAAATTAAAGAAAAAATTTATAAAAAAACCAAATAAACAAAATAAAATTTTTTATGAAAATGAATTAAAAAAGTTAAATTTAGAAACAACAAAAAACGGCTTACAACTATTAATTGAAAAAGGGAATTTTGAAATACCTACCTTTTTATAAAAAATACGAATTATAAGAAACAAAAACTTAACTATTATATAAAATTATGACAAAAGACAAAGAAGCAACTAAAGGATATTTAGACATGGAGCTGTTACGATTTACAACAGCTGGCAGTGTGGACGATGGGAAAAGCACATTAATTGGGAGATTGCTATACGATAGCAAATCAATTTTTGAAGACCAAATGGACGCAATAGAACGTAGCAGTAAATTAAAAGGAGAAGAACATGTTAACCTTGCACTACTTACCGATGGACTACGCTCCGAAAGAGAACAGGGCATTACTATTGATGTGGCATACAGATATTTTCACACTCCAAAAAGAAAATTTATTATTGCCGACACACCCGGTCACATTCAATACACTCGCAACATGGTAACTGGTGCTTCAACTGCAAACCTTGCATTGGTGCTAATTGATGCTCGTCACGGTGTTTTGGAACAAACATTAAGACACTCATATATAGCTTCGCTATTGCAAATTCCTCATGTTGTGGTGTGTGTTAATAAAATGGACTTGGTTGATTATAAGGAAGATACTTTTGAAAAAATAAAAGATGATTTGAATAAATTGTCGCACAAATTGTATGTGAAAGATATTAGATTTGTGCCAATCAGTGCTTTAAATGGAGATAATGTTGTGGATCGTTCAACTAACATGGACTGGTATGAAGGACCAACTCTTATGTACATTTTAGAAAATCTACATATTGCCAACGATATTAATATGGCTGATAGCAGATTTCCTGTACAATATGTAGTGCGTCCACAAACAACAGAATTTCACGACTATAGAGGATATGCAGGACGAATTGCAAGTGGTAAATTTAAACCTAACGATGAGATTACTGTTCTTCCTTCTGGATTTAGTTCTAAGATAAAATCAATTGACATGCTGGGCGAAAATTTAGATATTGCTTTTGCTCCTCAGTCGGTTACATTAACATTAAACGACGATATTGATATTAGCAGAGGAGATATGATTGTAAAATCAAATAATGTTCCTGAAAGTTCGCAAGATGTTGTAATTGATATTTGTTGGTTCAATAAAAGACCTTTGAGAATAGGTGGAAAATATGCAATAAAACATACTACCAACGATTTACGTTGTATGATAAAAGAAGTGAAATATAAAATGGATATAAACACTTTGGAACGTAATTATGAGGACAAAACAGTAAATATGAATGATATAGCACGAATTCAAATTAGAACAACAACACCAGTATTTTATGATTCGTATAGAAAAAATAGAATTACCGGAAGTGTAATTATTATTGAAGAGACAACAAACGAAACTGTTGCAGCTGGAATGATAGTTTAATAATAAGGCATATAAAAATAAATAATTGGGCATTTTTCATAAATGCAAATTACTGCGTTCTTTTAATTATTTTAAAACCCTCATTTACAATAAGTAAACTGCAGTATTTAAAAATAAAAATATCTTGTACTTTACACTTATGAAAAACGCCAATAATTGACTATTTTAAATGAACTTATTTTTGTTTTTTAACAATTCAATAAACACAATAACAATATATTTGCATGTTTATTGAGGACGATAAAAGCAAAAAAACAAGTTTAAATAGTTAATTATTTATTTTAATATGCCTTATATAATTTAAAATTGAAATACTAAGTTAAAATATTTGAAAGTATTTTAAAATTAATTGAAAAAATATAATAACTTGAAACACACACTTAAAATAATATTTATTATTGTTGGTATAAATATCTCATTTTATGCCTTTTCTCAAACAGATTCTACTTTTGTTGATGATAATAATTTGGTAAAAACTGATAGTTTAAATGTCATTAATGATACCATAGTTAATAAAAATCCTGTTGTTAGAAACGACACAATTAAACCGCCAGTTACAAAAAAAGGAGAACCAATTGATGCCGTTATTTTATATGAATGCACTGATTCTATGATGCTTTCTATGAAAGATCAGTTGATTTTTTTGTATGGTAGTGGTCATATTTCAACTACTGGTATTGATTTAAAATCGGAAAGGATTGAAATAGATATGGAAAGCGATGAACTTTATGCCTACGGAACAAGAGATACTGCAACTAATCTACCTGTTGGAAAACCGCTTTTTTCGGAAGGTCAGCAGGAGTTTACGGCAGGTACAATGCGATATAATTTTGAAACAAAAAATGGAATTGTTACAGATGTAATGACAGAACAAGGCGATGGTTTTTTGCATGGCGACTCTACAAAACTGCATGGAAATCAGGAAATACACATTAAACACGGAAAATATACAACCTGCGAAACAGAAAATCCTCATTTCTATGTATATTTAACCAAAGCAAAAGTAATTCCTAAAGATAAAATTATTACAGGTCCTTTCAATTTTGTGGTAGCAGATGTACCACTCCCAATTATGTTACCATTCGGTTTTTTTCCTAACAACGAAACCCATTCTTCGGGAATAATTATTCCGTCGTACAAAGACGAGCTTGAAAGAGGTTTTGGACTTGTTGGTGGTGGATATTACTTTGCCCTAAGCGATTACTACGATTTAGAAGTTATTGGAGATGTTTTTACAAAAGGTAGTTTTGGAGTTCAGTTAAACTCTAATTTCAAAAAAAAATACAAATATAATGGTAGTACAAAACTTCATTATAGTCATATAGTAAATGGAGAACCAGTACTTAACGACTCCGAAGTGTCTAACACGTTTAATATTATGATTAATTATAATCAAGACCCTAAAGCTCGTCCAACAAGCAATTTTAGTATAAATACAAACATAATAAAGGGAAATCATAGAAAATATAATTCAACCAATATTAACGATTTTGTTAATAGTACAACAAGTTCGAGTGCATCGTATAGAAAGACTTTTAGAGGCACACCATTTAATATGTCTGTTAGTGCAAATAGTACTCAAAACCTGCAAGATAGCACAATAAACTTACAATTTCCTACTATTGCTTTTAATATGAGAAAATTATATATTTTCAAGTCCCTTAAAAAACCAGCAAAAAATGTTTGGTACGAAAAGATAGGAGTTTCTGTTTCTACAAATTTTCAGAACAAAGTGTTTACACAGGATTCGTTGCTTTTTAATATAAACGAGAATAATAATAGTGAACTATTGTTTGAAAAAATGCAATATGGTTTTAAATATGATGCTCCTATTAGTACTTCTTTTAAAATTATGAAATGGATAAATGTTTCGCCTTCATTAAACACACACGGCAGAATATATCCTAACCATATTGAAAAAAAATATTTTGAAAACACCGATTCATTAATCACTGACACAGTTTCTGGATTTAATCATAATTTTGATTTTAGCTTTTCATTACCTTTGAGTACAAAAATTTATGGAATGTTTCAAATAAACAGAGGGCGATTTGTTGCTTTACGTCATGTATTTTCACCATCGGTTGGCTACAGTTATAGACCCGATTTTAGTAAACAATTTTTATATATTTTGGGACATAGTTATGCTGAAGACCCTTCGGATTCAACTGGACAAACGCTTTATTCTATTCATAAAAATGGAATTTTTGGCAAAGCCCCAAAAGGCGAGCAACAAAATATTAACTTTGGTTTGAGTAATAATTTTGAACTTAAATTGAAAAATAAAAATGATACGATAGATGATCCTATAAAAATAAAACTTCTTGACCAATTATCAATTAATTCGTCCTACAATTTTGCTGCCGATTCGTTAAATTTGAATAGGTTTAGTATTAAGGCATCTACAAGGCTTAACAAAAATACCTCAATTAATTTTAGCTCAAGCTTAGACCCATATACTCTTGATACTCTTGGTAGAAGAATTAATACTTTTGAAGTAACAGCAAATAATAATATTGCACGTTTTGAAAACGCAAGGCTGACTATGAACACAAGCTATTCGTCAAAAGAATGGGCCGAATTTATAAATGGAAAAAGTAGTAAACCAGAGTCTGATAAACCAGAAAAATCAGATAATCCTTATGATTATTACGATGCCAGTTGGACAATAAGAGCAAACTACTCTTTATCCTATGACAGAAAATTTATTACTGCCACACAAGAATATGAAACAACAGTAAATCAAACTATTAATGGGAGTTTTAGTTTTATTCCTACAAAAAAATGGAAGGTTGCAGTTAGTTCTGGCTACGATTTAGATGCAATGAAACTTACATCTACAACCATAAATATGAGTAGAGATTTACATTGCTGGGAAATGACTCTTATGGTTACGCCTTACGGACAAATGAAAAGTTACTTGTTTAATATAAGAATAAAATCTTCGGTTTTTAGTGGCGTAGAGTACAAACGACAAACAAGCTGGCACGATAATTTTTAATATTTACAATAAAGTGAATTAGGTTTTCGTATTTTTCATATTGTTTCAGTTAAGGACTAAAGTCCTCATTTGTCCTATTTTACATATCCATGAAATAGAGTACAGAGCAATTGAATAAATTCAAAAACCTTATTCACTATAGTTTAGTCTGCATAATCTTATCAGAAAAAACAATATTATTTTACAAATAATTGAATTTTAAAGTGTGAACCAATTCCTAATTATTAAATTTTCAGGTAAGGAGCTATTTTATCAAAAACCTCTTGGCTAATAATATTTTTTTCGGTAAGTTGATTTAGATTTCTATAAGCACCGATTTTGTTTCTATAATCAAGTATTTTGTTCGCAATATCATAGTCAATATATGGATGCCGAACCATATCTTTCGCATTTACAAAATTAATTTTTATTTGCTTCAAATTGCTATTATTAACTTCAATATTATTTTTAATCTTTTCATAATTTTCATTTTCAATACTATAAACCTCCAATAATTGTTCTTTATTATTGTAGCCGCCAAGCAAATTTCTGTATTTTATTATCATCTTTGCATTAAAATCTTTTATGCCGTTCAATTTTATTAAATCTTCTTTTGTTGCAGAATTTAATTCTATCACAATATCTGCATACTCATTTGTCTCCTTATTTTCTGTTTTTTCAATAACAATATAAGGTTCTAAAACTTCGTATTGTTCCTGTTTTACACCATATATTTTTAATAAATCCTCTTTTTTATAAAACCTACCACCTTTAGAGGTATAATTACAAAGAGTATTTGATTGTTTTTCAGAAAATCCAAGTACTTGCCATTGTTCTTTTGTTGTGTTGTTTGGATTGAAATTAAAAAGTGAATCTGGCTTAAATTCTTCTTTATCAAATTTTTTGTTATTGTTATCATATTTCTTATTATACTTATTTCCACTTTCTTCTGGAAGGTCTATATAAGGTTTAAGTATCTGATATTGTTTTGTTCTAATACCATACATTTTCTTAAAATCTGTTTTATCATAAAATTTCCCACCTTTTGAAAGATAATTATTAATAGTACCAATCTGTTTTTCAGTAAGTCCAAGTTTCAACCAATCGTTATCGCTGGTGGTGTTTGGATTAAAAACAAAAAGCTCAAGTGTGTCGTATCTGTCAATAATATATTGGTCAAGCCTGCTGTTGTAATCCTCTTCTGTCTTGGGAGTTAGTGAACTAAGAAAGCTGTCAATTTCTTTTTCAAATTCAGAATAATCATATTTTTTTTCCTCCACAAACAAGTGCATAGTATTGAGAACAATAAGTAAAATAACAATAATTGAAATCAAAACTATTGTTCCATTTCGTTCTCTTCTGTTAAAATTGAAATATTCTTTTATCCCGTTCATTTTGTATTATTTTAATATGCCTTAAAAGCATTTTGTGAAAATTTATTTAAACAACAAAATAAAATAAAAATAATTGAAGTTTAAAATTTATATTTATTAATACAAAAAAGATAATAACAATTTGATGGTTCAAATATCTGATATTGTTTGTTATATGAAATCAAAATCCATTATTATTTATTTTAATTTTTATATAATTTTTTTTATACTTATTTTGCAAAAATATTTAATTAAAAAAAAACATAAAATGGAAAACAAGCTACACCTATATAATACACTGACAAGAAAAAAAGAAAAATTTGAACCAATAAAAGCACCTCATGTAGGCATGTATGTTTGTGGACCTACGGTTTATGGCGATGCACATCTTGGTCATGCAAGAGCTTCAATTTCTTTTGATATAATTTTTAGATACCTAAAATATATAGGTTATAAGGTTAGATATGTAAGTAATATAACCGATGTTGGGCATCTTGAAAATGATGCAGACGAGGGAGAAGATAAAATAGCAAAGAAAGCAAGATTAGAACAATTAGAGCCAATGGAGATTGTGCAGTTTTACATGAATCGTTATTACGAAAACATGAATATGCTTAATATACAACGTCCAAGTATTGAGCCACGTGCAAGCGGTCATATTCCTGAACAGTTGGAAATGGTGACTGATATACTAAAAAATGGATATGCTTATGTAAGCAATGGTTCGGTATATTTTGATGTAGAAAAATATAATAAAAAACATAACTACGGAAAACTTTCGGGCAGAGTAATTGAAGAACTTTTGGAGACCACTCGTAAACTTGATGGACAAATGGAGAAGAAAAATTCTTTTGATTTTGCTCTCTGGAAAAAAGCCACCCCAAAACACATAATGAGATGGAAATCGGAATGGAGTGAGGGCTTTCCAGGTTGGCATTTAGAATGTTCGGCAATGGGAATGAAATATCTTGGCAAAAAATTTGACATTCATGGAGGAGGATTAGATTTGCAATTTCCACATCACGAATGCGAAATAGCTCAAACAGTTGCCGCAAACGGTGTTGAAGCAGTTAAATATTGGATGCACAATAATTTAATTACCATTGATGGCAAAAAAATGAGTAAATCGCTCAAAAATTTTATTACACTTTACGAAATGTTTTCGGGAGAAAACAAATTGTTGGAATCGGCTTATAGTCCAATGACTGTAAGGTTTTTTATTCTGCAAGCCCACTATCGCAGTCCTCTTGATTTTTCAAATAAAGCATTAAAAGCCGCAGAAAAAGGATATAAAAGATTATTAAATGGTTTAAAAACTTTGAAAAACTTAAAAACTAACAAACAATCTACTTTTGACGTAAAAGATTTTAAATCAAAATGTTTTAAAGCATTAAACGACGATTTTAATACGCCCATTCTTATAGCACATTTATTTGATGGAATGAAATTTATTAATTCTGTTGACGCAGGAAAAGAGACAATTACTGAAACTGATTTGCTATTTCTTCAAAAATTATATAATGATTTAATTTTTGAAAACTTAGGACTAATAAAAGAAGAAGAGCAAAAAGACGAAATATTAAATAATGTAGTTAATTTGCTGTTAAACACAAGACTTGAAGCTAAAAAAAATAAAGATTACGCAACATCAGACAAAATAAGAAACCAACTTAGCGAAATAGGAATTATTATTAAAGATAAAAAAGATGGTTTTGATTGGGAATTAAAATAATTTTAACTGAAAAAACATGAAACTGATAATTAAAAATTTTGGACCTATTGCAGAAGGTGAAATTGATTTGAACAAAGATTTTTATCTGTTTGTAGGATACAACAATAGTGGTAAAACTTATGTTTCTAATCTGTTGTGGTCTGTTTTTCAAATAAAAACGTTATACAAATTTATATTTGAAGAGAAATTTGATGAAATAGACTTTAAAAATTCTGACACTTTTGAAATAAATGAAAATTTACTAAATATTATACTTGATAAGTTTAGTTTTTTTATTAAAAATAAAATATTGCCAAATAATTTTAAATCTAATAAATTTAAGAACGCTGAATTTATTTTTAAAACAGATATAAATAAAATTATTGAATATATTGATAGTAATAAAACATTTATAGAGAATGATAGTCAGATAGAAATAAAAGATAATAAAAATGACTTAATTAAAATAAAAATAAAAGAGAATGTTTTTTCTAAATTCAAAGAAACTGAACTTAATAAGGAACAAATTAAAATATCTGTTTTCTTTTGGTTTCTTTTTAACTCTATGCTAAATGGACTAACTAATACTTTTTTCCTGCCAGCGGGAAGAAATTTTCATCCAAACTATTTTATTCAAATGTTTAGATATGAAAAATTATTATCTGACGAAACAGAAAAAATATTTAGAAATAATAATAAAATTGATAATAATGATTTGTTTAAAGTGCGAAAATTACTAAGAAAACTTTATAAAGAAACAGATAATGAGTTGTTTAAAAATAATTATGATTTATTTGAAGACAGCAATAATGAACCTGTTGATTATTATAAAGATATTTTGAAAGAACTTGAAAAAATTATTGGAGGTAATATTGTTGTTGATAAAGATAACAGAAAGTTTTTGTTTAATTATAATGAAAAAAACAATCCTTTGGATATGTACATGGCTTCGTCGTCGGTAAATCAACTGACCGAACTATATCTTTATTTAAAATATTGGATTAAAAAAGACCATAATTTTTTATTTATAGATGAACCAGAAATAAATTTACACCCAAAAAATCAAATAAAATTATTAGACTTGTTAATTCAGTTTTCAAGTATTAATGACAATAAGGTTCTTATAACAACACATAGTCCACTATTAACTAAGGCTATAAATAATTATTTGTTGTTCTCTAAAATAGAAAATAAAACAGAAGTTTCTGAACAACTACAAATTTCTACTACTTCTTTAAATAGTGAAAATACAGCAATTTATTTTTTTGATAAACGAGAAGACGAGCAATTTGGCTCAATAAAAGAATATAAAATAGGAGAATACGGAACTCTATTTAATGATTTTAATGGAGTAGAAGATAGAATTGAAGAAATTAACGATGAATTGAGTGATTTCTATTTCAATCAAATGAATAATAAATAATGAAACCCTCGTTGAAAGATTTAATCGCTTTCGCATTATAAAATTTTTCCACACAAAGTGATAATTAAAACATATTTTAAACAGATGAAATTAGGAGAAATAAACGAATTGGTTTCTAATGGAATAGACAACATTGGACTTATAAGAAATTTTTTTGACAATTCAATAATAATATCAGGAGAAGGAGAAAATACAAATAAAAAACAAAAGATTGATTATTTTTTAAAAGAAATACAAATTGAAAATTTAAGCGGACAGAACTGGGTTTATGAGGCAGAATACAAAAATCTTTCGCAAAATAAATGTATGAAAAATGCTCCAATGAAAACTGTTGAAAGATGTTTTTTACATCTAACAGATAGGTATTTATATGTTTTTATGATAGAATTAAAATCCCAAATTTCGGATTGCAAAAAACTTAGAACAAAAGTTAAAGAAAAATTTACATGTACTATGACTAATCTTTCAATTTTATTGTCTGGAAATAATCATTTTTCTGAATTTAAAGAAAAAGAAATATATCCTGTTGGTTTACTTTTTTATAATAAAGATTGTTTTGATATAAAAGAAGTTAACAAAAACTCAAGTGATATATGCAAGAAATTTAAGAATTTTAAAACAGATGCAATAAACAGCAAAAGTAATCGTATAAAAATAAAACCAGTTATTTTAAAAGAATTAGATATTCCAATATTATTTTATCAAAATAATGATTATAAAAATCAAACTTATAGAACATCAAATTTTTTTAGTGTTGATTTTAACGATATTATCAATATTTTAAAATAATAATAACATGTTTTTCAAATAAAAAAAATTTATGTGTTTGAAATTTTGAAAAATATCAAATTTTTTTTTCAGTTTAAAAAAAGTTTTTATCTTTGCAAACTTATAAAATTCAATTTTTAATAAAAATGATAAAAATAACATTTCCAGATAACACCATAAGAGAGTACGAACAAGGCGTTTCAGCACTAAATATAGCCAAAAGTCTAAGTAATAGTTTGGCAAAACAGATTATTGCCGCCACCGTAAATGATATAAGTGTAGATGCAAATATGCCTATAAATCAAGATGCTACAATAAAACTTCACAAATGGAGTGATAAAGAAGGCAAACACGCATTTTGGCATACATCGGCTCACGTTATGGCTGAGGCACTGGAAACTCTTTACCCAAAAGTAAAACTTGGAATTGGTCCAGCAATTGACAACGGATTTTATTACGACATAGATCTACCAGAAGGAAAAACTATTTCGGAAAAAGACTTTCCCAAAATAGAAAAAAAATTTTTAGAAATAGCACGAGGAAAACATGTTCTAGAAAAAAAGGAAATGTCAAAAAATGAGGCGTTGAACTATTTTTCTGAAAAAGGCGATATATATAAAGAAGAACTAATTAGTGAATTGGAAGACGGTACTATAACATTTTATACCCAAAACAATTTTACAGACCTTTGTAGAGGTCCACATCTTCCTAATACAGGGCATATTAAAGCTATAAAATTATTGAATATAGCAGGAGCTTTTTGGAGAGGCGATGAAAAAAGAAAACAGCTAACACGTGTTTATGGAATTTCGTTTCCAAAACAAAAACTGTTGACAGAATACCTTGTAATGATTGAAGAAGCCAAAAAACGAGACCACAGAAAAATAGGAAAAGAACTGGAACTTTTTACTTTCTCCAAAAATGTAGGACAAGGCTTACCGCTTTGGTTACCAAAAGGAGCAATGTTAAGAGAACGATTAGAAAATTTCTTGAAAAAACTGCAAAAAGAACACGGATACGAACCAGTAATGTCGCCTCACATTGGACAAAAAGAACTATATGTAACATCAGGGCATTATGCAAAATATGGAGCAGATTCGTTTCAACCAATAAAAACACCAGCTCAGGACGAGGAATTTTTGCTGAAACCAATGAATTGTCCACATCATTGTGAAATATATAAGTTTAAACCACGTTCTTATAAAGACTTGCCTATTCGTTATGCGGAATTTGGAACAGTTTATAGATACGAACAAAGTGGCGAGTTGCATGGTTTGACAAGAGTTCGTGGATTTACTCAAGACGATGCACACATTTTTTGTACACCAGACCAGCTAAAAGATGAGTTTAAAAAAGTTATAGATATTGTTTTATATATATTTAAAACATTAAAATTTGAAAATTTCACAACTCAAATATCTTTGCGAGATGTAGAAAACAAAGAAAAATACATTGGTAGCGACCAAAACTGGGAAAAAGCAGAAAATGCAATTTTGGAAGCTGTAAAAGAAAAGGGTATAAAAACAATAATAGAAGAAGGAGAAGCCGCATTTTATGGACCAAAATTAGACTTTATGGTAAAAGACGCTTTGGGACGTAGCTGGCAACTTGGCACAATTCAAGTTGACTATAACCTTCCCGAACGATTCGATTTAGAATATATTGGAAGTGATAACAAAAAACACCGTCCTGTGATGATTCACAGAGCACCTTTTGGCTCAATGGAGCGTTTTGTTGCAGTTTTGATAGAACATACCGCAGGAAAATTTCCGCTGTGGCTTACACCAGAACAAGTAGTTGTGTTAACAATAAGCGAAAAATATAATGAATATGCAAAAAAAGTTGCATATCAATTAAATATTTCGGATATTCGCACCCTAATTGACGACCGAAATGAGAAGATAGGAAAAAAGATACGAGACAGTGAACTAAAGCGAATACCATTTATGCTTATAGTAGGTGAGAATGAGGCAAATACAAACACTATTTCCGTCAGAAAACAAGGAAAAGGAGACTTAGGAAAAATGAATATTGATGAATTTGCAAAATTTATTAATAACGAAGTAAATAAAGAATTAATTAAATAATTTAAACAAACAAAAAATAGGAGGACAGTACAATAGCAAGACGAAAAAATCATCAACGTAAACCTGAAATAAGGTTTAGGATAAACAGGCAAATAAGAGCCAGACTCGTTAGAGTAGTCGGTGAAAATATCACCGAGAAAAATAAAGTATGTTCAACTGATGAAGCATTAAAATTAGCAAATGAGTTGGAGTTGGATTTGGTTGAAATTTCACCAACTGCAAAACCTCCTGTTTGTAAAATTGTGGATTATCAGAAGTTTCTTTTTGATGAAAAAAAGAAACTTAAAAAACAAAAAGCAAATGCGAGCAAAGTTGTTGTTAAAGAAATCCGCTTTACTCCAAACACAGATGACCATGACTTAAACTTTAAATTTGACCATGCCAAAAAATTCTTGGAGGGGGGGGCTAAGGTAAAAGCTTATGTGTTTTTCAAAGGAAGAAACATTATCTTTAAAGATAAGGGACAAATTTTATTGTTACAATTTGTTGAAAAATTAAAAGATTATGGCAAATTAGAACAAATGCCAAAACTTGAAGGAAAAAGGATGATTATATTTATATCACCATTAAAAAAATAAGTCTCAGTTTTGATATTTATCTATTAACTATGTGTTAACGTTAAGTATTAATTGCTGAACATTATTAATTATTAATTTTTAAATATTTTAAAAATGCCAAAAATGAAGGTTAAATGCAGTGCTAAAAAGCGATTTAAAGTTACTGCATCAGGAAAAATTAAGAGAAAACATGCTTACAAAAGTCATAAGTTAGGACACAAATCTAAGAAACAAAAAAGAGTATTAGGCTCTTTCGTTGTTATCGCAAGATCAGACGAAACGAATGTAAAGTTAGCTCTCGCAATGAAGTAAATTACAATTGATAAGTAAATTATTAATTGTTTATTAGTTATTAACCAGAATGTAAAGCCAAAAAATAAAGAACTTTTTAAAAAAGTCGCTTACATTCAAAAACAAATTTAATTATGCCACGTTCGGTAAACGCAGTAGCATCAAGAACCAAAAGAAAGAAGATATTAAAACAAACCAAAGGATATTTTGGAAGAAGAAAAAATGTTTGGACAGTTGCAAAAAACGCACACGAAAAAGGACTATCTTACGCATACAGAGATAGAAAAACCAAAAAGAGAAGTTTTAGAAAACTTTGGATTGTAAGAATCAACGCAGGAGCAAGACTTCACGGAATGTCTTATTCCGAATTTATGGGTAAAGTACACAAAGCAGGAATTGAATTGAACAGAAAAGTTCTGGCCGACCTTGCTATGAACCACCCAAAAGCTTTTGAAGAAATTGTAAACTCAGTAAGATAAAAAAATTGTTTTTTTCATTCTTGTATATTTAAAAGTCCCGAATATTTTGGGACTTTTTTTGTTTTCTGAAAAATGCCCAATATTTTTAAATATTTTAAAGGACAAAATAAACAAGTAAGTACCCATACAAAAGTTTTTACACTTTTGTATTTCTTTAATCTACTGGTTTATATCCACATAATTGTATCATTGAATAATTGTATCATTCCTTAGATTGGAGTTACTTATTTCTTTTTCACTAAGCATGTTAAAACCTCAAAAAATAACCAATTACACCAACCAATAGACCTACCAGAACATTAACAGCTTTCATTGCAAAAAAACTTTTTTTGGATTCGGCCAAAAGAGGTATTGCACCATGTCCATCTTGCACTATTGAATTGGCAAGCAAAATACTAATTGGTATTACGCCTTCGGAGAGCAAAATTATAAAAACCATGTGAGGTCCTGATTCGGGTATTACTCCAACTAATAAAGCTACAATTAATATTAAAAAATAATATTTATTTGCCAAAGCAGATAAAGTCTCTTTGCTAAGTTCAAAATAATGAGTTCCTATATGAATAATAAATATAGCTCCAAAAGTCCAAAGGAATATTTTAAGCAAATGTTTTTTAATTGTGTGTTTCCAAAGATGCTCGTTTAGAAAATGATCTGGAACAGTAACTATTATAAACAAACCAACTAAACTCGCAATTAGAAAAGTTATATTTTCCCAGCCCCAGCCACCATGACCTAAATTGCCTGTAAGCATAAAAAATATAAATAATAAAATTCCAACAATCAATAAAGCTCTTTGAAAAGTTATTTTTTTAAACTGCTCAATAAATACCTTTTTTTCAAAACAAAAACATTCAGTATTTTTATCATGATTTTCGAAATGATTTTTATCCAATTTCATTAAAGTTTTATTCTTGAAAAAAACATTGAGAATTAAGCCTGTAACAATAGCAATAACAAAAATAGAAATGCTAATAGTTAGCACGTGTTCTGGAATTTCGGCAATCATAACAAAAATTTCATCGCCAGAAGTGGCAATCATTACTGTTACAAGAGCGGCAAAACCAATTACTTTGTGCGAATACAGCGAAACAGCCGCAAAGCTACCCATGCAACCAGGCATTATGCCAAGCAATGCGGCAAAAAATATTTGTGACCAAGATTTTTTTTTCAAAAAACCACCCCAATTACCTTTGGTTTTAACAGTTATGTATTCTATCGCCATCATTATAACCAACACAAAAGTAGTTATCATTAAGGCATGTTCTATCGACTCAATAAAAATATGCATGTTTTTTCTATTTTAATTTACAATTATTTGAATTAATTTTTTACCTTTGTAAATTCAAAACAAAAGTAAAATAATATTAGGAATTGTCAAAATATAATATTGAATTACTAAATTAATTTCAATATTTTTGAGCAACTCCTTAAACGCTAATTAGTAATTAAAAAATTAGTTTACACTTAAGAATTAAATTATTAATAAAAACAAAGTTTACAACATAATAATATAATAAAATGGACGAAAACAAAAAAGAAGAAATTGATATTGAAAAAAGGCAATTTTTAAAGAAAAATTTTTTCTTTGTTAATAATGCCAAACTACCGTCTTGGTGGGGTAGATATATGCAATTAGCCTATGTTTCAGTTGCTACAGGTGTGTTTTTAATTATTTATTTGAATACTGTTCTTGTTACAATAATATCAAGTTCGTTGTGTATGTTGATTGGAATTTGGGCCACTTATAAATGGTTAAAGCCTTATTTAGATCAAAAAACAAAATACAGCGAACGCCCAAATGAAGTACAGATGGAGGCATGGTTGATTCAAGAAATAAAAGCAGATGCTAAAACAAAGGCAATTGAAATGCTTAGCTTGAACAAAAATAAAATTAAAGCAGAAAACTTTATTATAATCCCCATTCCTATATATTGGCAAGAAGATGGAATTGAACATATTGTAAGACTACAAGCTTCTGGTGGGTATTACTTATATTCTTCTTATAAAATTCAAATTTTGGCATTAACAGATAACTATGTAAGTGCCTACACTTGTAGCTACGACTGGCTTAATAATCAATTATATTCAGAAACTACTGATGAGTTTTTTTATGATGATATTTCATCAATAAGAAACAGGTTGGAGCATTTAGAATTTATTAGAATTGACCATAAAAAATCGGAGGAAGAAGACGAAGAAGATAAAGGCGAAATAGGAGAAGCAAGAGTGTTTAGATTAAAAAATATGTCTGGCGAAACTATTGCAATAACAACAGAAATAGAAAGTTTGGAAGCAAGTCCTCAAATATCTCAAAAATTAGATAAGTTAGTGCAAGTACTACGTATAACTTTAAGAAACAGACGTTATGGAGAAACGTTTGAAGTTATAAGACCACAAGAAGAAAAGCTGGACGACAAAGAAGAAAAACAGGAAGAATAATTTTTTATTTTAATATACATAGTTATAAGACTTTTAAGCACCAAAGGTGCGAAATCAAAAGCCTTGCCTGTAAGGGCAAGGTAATTTAAGCACCAAAGGTGCGAAATCAAAAGCCTTGCCTGTAAGGGCAAGGTAATTTAAGCACCAAAGGTGCGAAATCAAAAGCCTTGCCTGTAAGGGCAAGGTAATTTAAGCACCAAAGGTGCGAAATCAAAAGCCTTGCCTGTAAGGGCAAGGTAATTT
>JAOZTW010000019.1 GCA_029938985.1 Bacteroidales bacterium
ATTTTAAAATAATCAAAATAACGCAGTAATTTGCATTTATGAAAAATGCCAAAAAGACCTTGATTATCTATATGAGCCAAAAATAATTAATCAAAAATCATTGCACAAAGTTAATAATATTTCCTATTATTGCAAATAAATAGGATAGTCGTGTGTACGTTAAGCATATTAAAACAAATATTGAATTTGAATATAAAATAACAGATAATGAATGAATTAATGTATAGTATTATTGTTTTTTTGAATAACAGTTTGATGAAAAAAATAATATTTTCAATATTTTTTGTGCTAATATTTGCAAATTCTTTTTCGCAAATAGATTCTTTGCGAATAAAAATGGAAAGCTATTTACAACTTTCCCAAAAAGGAGAAGATGAGCCAGATATTTTAGATTTTTTTTTAAACTTAGAAGACGAAAAATTAGATACCGTAATTTACCATGCCAAAAATTATATTTGGGAAGCAAAAAAAGCACACAATATTGACAGTTACATTAATGGAGTAAATTTTATTACCAACTTATTACATTCTAAAAGTAGCTATACCGAGGAAATAAATATTTTATCTGTTGCAATAAAATATATTGATAATGATAAAAATAATGAATTAGTAAAAGCTAAATTTTTGTATCAACTTGGCGAAACCTCCAGAGCCATTGGACAGTTTGAGTCTGGAATAGAATATCTTAGTGAGGCTGAAAATATTTATATGAAAAATAACAAGCAACTTAAAATTGCTAAAATTTATAATCGCAAGGCAGCAATTATTTTAGAATTATCTGCAGATGCAGAAAAAATATTTGAATATACCGATAAATCAATAAAAATAGCTAAAGAATATAATGACTACGAACTTATAGCAAATAACTTAGAAATAAAAGGAGTTTTATATGATAAAAAAGAAAAATATGAAAAAGCAATAGGATATTTTCTGGAAGTTATTAATATCTTTGAAAAAAATAATGAAGAACCTTTTGATAATGTGTATATTAATCTTTGTATTACATACTATCGTATGGGAAATTATAAAGAATCTGTAAAATATGGAGAGAAAATTATAAGCAAAGTTATAAGAAGTAATAACTTACCTCAAAGATTAATGCTTTGCGATTTTATGTCTTTCTCTTATTTCAAAATTGGAGACTATTACAATGCTTATGATTGTTTGCGAATTTCGTATGGAGCACATGTATATATATTTAGAGAGAAACAAGATGCAAAAATAGCAGAGCTAAATAAAAAATATGAAACCGAAAAAAAAGAAGTAGAAATAGAAAATCAAAAAAATATAATAAAATATAGTGAATTAAAATTAAACCAGAAAAACAAACAAAATATAGCTCTTCTTGGTGGGATAATACTTACAATATCATTTCTTTTATTGCTATTTTTGCAGAAAATAAAAACAAATAAATTAAATAAACAGCTTAAACAAAAAAACATACAACTACTTAAACTCAGCAGTTTTAAAGATTCTATGACTTCAATGCTTGTTCACGACCTTAAGAATCCGCTTAATATTATTTTGGGGACTACTCAGAATAGAAGAAATGGTGAACAAAATCAGAAAATACATAATTCGGCTTCAAAAATGTTGTTTCATATATCAAATTTGCTTGATGTAAATAAATATGAAAATTCGTTGATGATTTTAAAACAAGAAGAAATTAGTATTCAAAATTTGATTAACTCTGTTTTTAATGAAATTGAATTTGCTTTAAAATCTAAAAATATCCAATTTCATACCAAGATTTCTATAAATTATGATTTATTTGTTGATAAAAATATTGCCGAACGAATTTTTATCAATTTACTCACAAATGCAATAAAATTTACGCCTCAAAACGGAAAAATTACAATTTCGGTGAAGCCAAAAAATAATAAATTATTATATTTTTTTGTAGCAGATACCGGAAAGGGCATTCCAGACCTAATGCACGAATTTGTATTTAAAAAATACAATCAAATAGATAGTGATATAAAAGGGCAATCATCGGGGCTTGGGCTTGCTTTTTGTAAAATAGCAGTGGAAACCCACGGTGGAACAATAAAAATTAAAAAAAACAAGGAAGATGGTGCAGAGTTTATTCTTAGTCTGCCGTATTTTTCAAATAAAAATGAAAAAAATCTTTTGGAAAAAAAAAATATTGAAATGCCTGAAAATAATTTAAAATTTAATTTAGATAAAACAGAAATCTTACAAATAAAGCCTTATATTAAAGAACTGAAAGATTTAGATGTTTTTTGTATTACAGATGTAAAAGAAGTTATAATTAAAATTAATAGTCTTAATATAAGTAAATTAAATTTGTTTATATACAAAATAGAACTATCCATAGAAACGTGCAATCAAGATTTGTATGAATCTGTTATAGAAAAGATAGCAGGTTGCTATCTATGCTAAGTTATTAAACCAACAACAATCAACTCAACAATGAAAAACTATAAAATATTAATAGTTGATGATATGCTTGACAATATTTCAGTAATTTCGTCGGCTTTAGAAAAAACATATAAATTATATCAATCTTTAAACGGTAAAACTGCCTTTGAAATAGCGGTAAAACGAAAGCCCGATTTAATTATTACAGACTGGGATATGCCCAAAATGAATGGGATAGAATTAATCAGAAAATTAAAAACCCATGACCAAACAAAAAATATTCCTATAATAGTAGCAACTGGTGTAATGCTCTCTTCCAACGATTTAAGAACAGCTCTCGAAGCTGGTGCAGTAGATTATATTAGAAAACCATTAGATAAAATTGAACTAACGGCAAGAGTTCGCTCGGTTTTGGAACTTGACTTTTATAAAAAACAATTAATTGATAATAAAAATAAAGAACTTGCAGAAAACACTCTTTTTCTTGTTCGGAATAATAAATTTAATCAAACATTAAAAGAAAAATTGAACAAGATTAATATTTTATCACAAAAAGATAAAAATACTCTTGCAAATATAATGAGCGAAATTGACAGCAAAATTAAAACAGACAGTTGGTATCGCTTTGAACTTGTTTTTAATTCTGCTCATGGTAAATTTAAAAAAAAATTATTAAACAAGTTCCCCACTCTTAACCCTGCTGAGATAAAATTATGCATACTTTTAAAACTTGAAATGACAACCAAAGATATGTCAGTTGCACTGTATCAAAAATCCGAAAGTGTGAGAGTTGCCCGTAATCGCCTTCGTAAAAAATTAAATATCCAACCAGAAATAAATCTTATTTCTTTTATTTCCCAAATATAAATTTACTTTTAACTTATAGGTATTCAGGAATTAGTAAAAAGTGCTAACATTTTGTTACCCCTCAAAATAAAACAAACTCAATTTTATTAAGTATTTTTGTAAAATATTATTTTACTAACTTTTAAATATTTAATAATAATGAAAAAGATTTTTTTATTTTCAATTGCTTTACTAATTTTAGGAAGCACCGTATTCACAAGTTATGGGCAACTCAATGGTACCTACACCATTGGTGGCACAACACCAGATTATGCGACACTCACAGCGGCCGTGTCCGATATTACTACGGTTGGAGTTTCCGGACAGGTAATATTTAATATTAGAGAAGGTTCGTATAACGAACAAATTTCAATAGGAGATATAACAGGAGTATCTGCTGTAAATACAGTAATTTTTCAACCAGAAGGGGATGTAGCTGTTGATATTTACTACAGTAACTCATCTACTAGAAATTATGTAGTTCAATTTAATGGTGCTGATTATGTTACATTTACAAACATTGAATTTGAAGCAACCTTTTCTTATTATGGTAGAGTTTTTGATATTGCCGATGGTAGCAACAATATTTCGATAACAGATAATACTATCAATGGTTACAATACAACTTCGGATAGTGATAATTTAGCTGTAATATACTCGTCAGACGAAACGATAAACAACAATATTCTAATTACAAACAATAATATTAATTATGGTTCTTATGCTATTTGTTTGTATGGTAGTAGTTCTAACGAAGAAACAGAAAACGAAATCAGCAACAATATAATACAAAATTTTGCATTATATGGAATCGGTGTATTTTATCAAGATGCAATTAATATTTCGTTAAATACTATTGGTAGTATGGCAAATGTGGCTATTAAACATGGTATTTATGCAGAGAATTGTTCTAATAATTGCGTTTTCGAAAAAAACCAGATTGCAATAAAAGCAACATCTGAAAATTATGGAATATACCTTAAAGATTGTAATGGAACTTCGGGTAACGAATCACAACTTATTAATAATTTTGTTTCGTGTGTTAGCTCAACTAATATTAGTTATGGTATTTATTTGCAGAACGATAATTATATAAATTCATATTTTAATTCAGTCCATATTATGGACGGAAATAATCATAACGGACGAGCTTTATTTGCAGAAGATGGAGATAATCTTCAATTTAAAAATAATATGTTTATTAATTCTAATGGAACAAATTATCCGGGCTATGCTATTTATACAAACAGTACTACCAACATAACTGTGAGCAATAATAATAATATTTATTCCAAATATATAGATATTAACTATACATATACACGACTAACATACTGGGGAACAAAAGAATACAAAACTCTTGCAAAATGGCAAAATGCAACTTTATTAGACCAAAACTCTGTTACTGTAACTCCTGTATTTACAGCCGCTTTCGATTTGCATTCCAGCTCGGTAGCTTGTGAAGGCAAAGGTGTACCAATAGCAGGTATTACTGATGACATAGATGGCGAAATAAGAAATGAAACTAATCCAAATATTGGTGCAGATGAATATACTACCGGAATAACCGCACTTGCCGGAACATATACAATCGGAGGCACAACACCAGACTATCCTACTATTAATGATGCGATAACAGACCTTCATAACAGAGGTGTTTCGGCACAAGTAATTTTCAATATCAGAGAAGGAACATACGACGAACAACTTGTTATAGGAGTTATTCCTTGGGCATCTGAAACAAATAATGTTATATTTCAGCCAGAAGCATTAGCAGATGTTACTATAACAACTATTCCCACTGGTTATGGTTTTCTAATTAATTTAATTAATACAAGTTTTGTTACATTTAAAGACCTTACGCTTGTTCACAATGGGACTGCTGGTGTAATATTAAATATAACTAAAGCTAATAATATAACGCTAAGTGGAAATCTATTCGACCACTTAAATAGTGCAATATCAGGCATGTATTCTAATGAAAGTGATATTATTATTATTGATAATAATAATTTTCATAATCAAGGTTTTGGTACAGGGGCTGGTTATGGTATTTATTTAGCAAACCAATCTGGAGAAGAAGGAACAGGAAATGTAATAAGTAATAATACTATAACTTGTAATTACAGGGCGATTTATATAACTAATCAAGATGCAATTAACATTACTGGTAATGAAACTTTTTCAAAAAGTATTGGAATTAGTTTAAGTAGTTGTATCAATAACTGTAATATTCTTAATAACAGAATACGTTTAACGGCAGACAACGACGGCTTTGGTATTAAATTCTCCAATTGTAGTGGAACAGAAGAAAACGAAATTCAAATTACAAATAATTTTGTAAATACATGGTCTGACGATGGAGGTGCAAATGGTATTTATTTATCAAATAGTGATTATGTAAAAGTATATTATAATTCAATTAATATACGCAAAGCGGGTTCTGCTATGTTTAATCTTAATGGCAATAATGTTGAAGTCAAAAATAATATATTTAAAGCAAAGTCTGGTTATGCTATTTTTTCAAATACACCTTTTGATAGCGACTACAACGATTTATATAACACCGGAACTTTTTTGGGCAGAATGGGATTTACTGATTGTGCCGATTTAGCAGAATGGCAAACAGCAAGTTCGGGCGATGCAAACTCTATTTCGGCAGACCCAGAGTTCTTTTCTGGATACGATTTGCATACGTATTCTACAAGTCTTGATGGTAAAGGAACACCTATCGCTACTATTACAACCGATATTGACGGACAGACAAGAGACGAAACAATGCCAGATATTGGTGCAGATGAATTTAGCACATCACCACTTTCCGGAATATATACAATTGGTAAGTCTAACGCCGATTTCTCATCCTTAGAAATGGCTAATATGGCTCTTGATATTCTTGGTGTTGATGGAGAAGTAATATTCAATATTAACCCAGGAACTTATACAGAACAAATTATTATAAACGAAGTAACTGGAGCGTCTGAGGTTAATACTATTACTTTTCAGGCAGAAAATCCGGAAGATGTTAATATTACATATAGCTCCTCTCATTCTTCTCTTAATTTTATTATTAAGTTTGATGGAGCAAACTATATTACTTTCAAAAACCTTACATTTACGGCTACTGGTAGTAATTATGGTAAGGTTTTTTTATTATATCAAAACAGTAATAATAATACTTTAGAAGGAAATATTATTAATGGCAAAGATTTAACAGGAGAATCTGAATATAATTTTTATGCTATTCATTCATCAAATAACAGCAATCTTTCTATTATTAATAATACTATTAACAATGGTTCTTTTGCAATATATTTAGAAGATAATAACTCGTCAGGAAATTATATAAATAACAATATACTAAATAATTTTTATCATGTGGGTATACATGCTAAATATCAAGATGCTGTAGTTATTACGAATAATGAAATTACAGGCAAACAACACACAAGTACTATTTTTCAACGTGGAATTGTAATGGGTTTTTCAGACAACGCAAGTATTATTTCTAAAAATATAATTAAAACACATGTGAAAAACCAGTATGGAATATATATTCTTGGAAGTGACGGAACATTAGGTAACGAAATAAAAATTTCTAACAATTTTATCTATTCTTACAACGAACTTATTATTTCATCTTATGGTATATATTCAGCAAACAACAATTATGTTAAAATATACAATAACTCAGTTTTTATGACAGCAGGTGCTTCAAATGTTAATCCTCTATTTATAGATACTAATAGTGAACACATAGAATTAATAAATAATATATTTGCCAATACATCAGGTGTAGGATATGCCATTAATATTCAAAATGCAGCATCTGTAACAGTTTGTGATAACAATAATTTATACACAACCGGAACTAATCTCGGTAGCTGGGCATCTTCTGATTATACAGATTTAGCAGCATGGCAAACAGCAAGTTCACTCGACGCAAATTCTATTTCGGCAGACCCAGAATTCACATCAGAAACAGATTTGCATATCCCTATGACTTCGCCTTGTAACGCAACAGGAGCTGTTCTCGCAGATATAACCGATGATATAGACGGCGAATTAAGAAACCCAAGCACACCAGATATAGGAGCAGACGAAGCAACTTGTGCTCCATTAGTAACAACACAACCTGAAGCAAACACAACAACTTGCGAAAACGAACCAAATATTACTCTTGAAGTTATTACAAGTAGCGAAGGAAGTATAAATTATCAATGGTATTTTGAAGGTTCTGAAATTGGTGGAGCTACAAATTCAACTTATGTAGTAACAACTAACCCTACAAATTCAGGAACTTATACTTGTTCTGCTTCTGGTGAGTGTGGAGAATATCTAACTACTAATGATGCAGTTGTAACAATTAATCCAGAAACTGAAATTACAACACAACCTACAGCAAACACAACAATTTGCGAAGGTGAAACAGATATTACTCTTGAAGTTATAGCAACTGGTTATAATTTAACATATCAGTGGTATTTAGAAAGTTCCGAAATTAGTGGAGCTACAAACTCTTCTTACACAGTAGCAACCGCCCCTGCAAATTCTGGAAGTTATACCTGCACTGTTTCAGGAAATTGTGGAATTTTAACAACCAACGAAGCTATTGTTACAATTAATCCGACAACTGAAATTACAACACAACCAACAGCAAATACAATAATTTGCGAAGGTGAAACAGACATTAATCTTGAAGTTATAGCAAATGGTTCTAATTTAAGCTACCAGTGGTACTTTGAAGGTACTGAAATTGGTGGAGCTACAAATTCAACTTATGCAGTAATAACCAACCCTACAAATTCAGGAACTTATACATGCACTATTTCAGGCGATTGCGAAAGTTTGATTACAAACAATGCAGTTGTTCTTATAAATTATGCTACAACAATTACAACACAGCCAACAGAGAATTCTACTGTCTGCGTAGGTAGCAACGATATTGAACTGAATGTGATTGCGGAAGGAACAAATTTATCTTATCAATGGTTTAAAGATAATGTAGAAATAGATTTAGAAACAACTTATTCTATAACAATAACAACCGTTGAAATAAACTCTGGAACTTATACATGCTCTATTTCAGGCACTTGTGGCAGTTTAACAACCATAGATGCAATTGTTTTTATTGGTGATGATACTGCTCCTGTTCCAGATGTTGCAAATATTGATGTTACAGAAGAATGTTCTGTTGATTTATCTACTTACACACCAACTGCAACAGATAATTGTGCTGGTTCAATTAATGGAACAACTTCCGACCCATTAGAATATACAGAACAAGGAACATATATTATTACATGGTCTTATGATGATGAAAATGGAAATATTGAAACTCAAGAACAAAATGTAATAATTGAAGATGTTACAAATCCAACAATTGAATGCGTAAATAATCAAGAGTTTACTTTAATGGACGGAGAAACAGTTTACACAATATCAGGAACAGATTTTGACGCAACAGCAGATGACAACTGCAATATAGCAAGCCTTGTAAACGATTGGACAACAACAGCAACCTTAGACGCATCAGAATTTCCAGTTGGAATAACAACTGTAGTTTGGACAGTAACAGACATAGCAGGAAACAGTGAAATTTGCACTTTTGATGTTCAAATAAATGCTTTTGTAGGAATATCTGATTTATCAGAACTCGAAATATCAATTTATCCAAACCCAACAACAGGAATTTTTACAATTACAAATTACGAATTACAAATTACAAATGTGGAAATAAGAGATATAACAGGAAAAACAATCTACCATACAACAATGGCACATGCTCCATTGCAAATTGATATAACAAATCAAGCAAGCGGAATTTATTTTATCAAATTCCAAAACAATGAAATTGTTAAAACTCTAAAAATTATTAAAGAATAATTTTCTTGTTCTTGACCTTCCATCTTCCGATTTCCTATCGGAAATGGAAGTGTCATTTTATACTCAAAAATAGCCAAATTTTTAAAATCACAATTTACAATTCATATTTTTTTTCTAACTTTTAAACATTTTATATAATGAAAAAGATTTTTTTATTTTCAATTAGCCTATTAATTATGGTAGGCACAATATCAACAAGCTATGCTCAGGTAACAGAACTTTGGGGAAGCTCTGGAAGGGGAGGCGAATATAGTGCAGGAAACATTTATAAAACAGATATCGATGGTAATTATCAAACAACAGTTTATTCATTTCACAAATATCATGGAAGACAACCTTTATATACTAAACTGTGTAAAGCTACAAATGGTAAGTTGTATGGTCTGGTAGAACAAGGTGGTAATTCGGGAGTAGGTGTTTTATTTGAATACGATACAGACACCGATACATACAATCTGAAATATACCTTCAATAATACAACAAGTGGCGAAAGACCAAGAGGAAGTTTAATCCAAGCTACAAATGGCAAATTATATGGAATGACAAATATGGGAGGCACAAACGATAATGGAACTATTTTTGAATACGATTTAACAACCGATACATATACTGTATTACATGATTTTGAAAACAGCACTGGAACGCAACCAGAAAGAAGTTTAATGCAGGCATCAAATGGCAAATTATATGGAACAACATATTACCGCGGTGCAAACAATTATGGAGTTCTATTTGAATATGATATTGATACAGATACATATTCAAAAAAATATGATTTTGATTCTTACAGAAATCCACAAAGCACTTTAATTGAAGCCAGCGAAGGAAAATTATATGGAGTTAATTCTTATGATTTATACGAATATGATTTTAATACAGAAGTATATACTGTAAAATATAATTTTAGTGGGTCGGAAGGCAACGTCGCCAGAGGAACATTGATTTATGCCACGAATGGGAAATTGTATGGACAAACAAAAGAAGGCGGAGCAAATAGCGTTGGAGTTATATATGAATACGATTTAAGTACCGATACATATACCAAAAAATTTGATTTTAGCAATGATGACGGAAAAAATCCCGAAGGAAGTATAATGCAAGCTAACAATGGAAAATTATACGGAGTAACAGCTTATGGTGGAACATACAACGCAGGTGTTATTTTTGAATTTGATATTACTAACGATGCTTATGCCGTAAAATATCATTTTGAAAATATTGGCGATAGCGGAAGACAACCACGTGGTGGTCTAATTCAAGCTAATAATGGATATATATATGGACTAACAACTTATGGCGGAGAAGGAAGTTCTCAAAATGGAGTACTATTTGAATACAATATTACAACAGATTTATATACTAAAAAATTTGATTTTGATTATTCCGAAAATGGTTCTTTTGTTATTCATTGCATAACACAAGTAAGCAATGATAAAATTTATGGAGTTACTACTCAAGGAGGCACAGAAAGAGGCGTGTTGTTTGAATACAATCCTATAACTGCAACTTTAACTAAAAAACATGATTTTGAACAAAGTCCTAGCAGTAAACTAACCGAAGGAAATGATGGAAAATTATACGGAACTATTAGTAATGGTGGAACAAACAATAAAGGAAGTATTTACGAATACGACCCTGCAACCGACAATTTTACCGAAAAATTTAGCTTTACTGGTGCACCAAATTTAGAAAAAGCTTCAATGGGACTTTTGTTTGCTTCCAATAATAAGTTTTATTCTATGTCGCAATCTGGCGGAGCAAATTTTAGTGGAACGATTTATGAATACAATCCAGCAACTAATATCGCTAATATAAAATACAGTTTCCCAGGAGGAGCAAATGGAGGCACGCCTAATGGAGACCTAATACAGGCTGATAATGGAAAAATATATGGAGTAACATCATATCACGGAGCAAATAGTAAAGGAATTATATTTGAATACGACCCTGCTACGAATGCTTACTCCGTAAAAGTTCATTTTGACGGAACAAGTAAAGGAGCAACTCCTTTTGGAGGATTAGTTGAAGCATCAAACGGAAAACTATATGGCGGAACACTTAAAGGTGGAACAAACGATATGGGAGTTATTTACGAATACGACCCTAATACCGGAGTATTTACAAAAAAATATGATTTTGATGAAACTGATGGTAATGGACTTATAGGAGCTTTAACACAATCAAGTAATGGAAAATTATATGGCACTACAGCCTATGGTGGAGTATATGATGAAGGTGTTCTTTTTGAATATGATTATACTACAAATACATACACTAAAAAAAAGGATTTTGATGGAGTAAATGAAGATTATATATATAGTAATTTAGTAGAAGTAAGTATTTGCTATCCTCTAAATATAACTACACAACCTGTTGCTGCTACAACTGCTTGTCAAGAAGACCCCGATATTACTTACGAAGTTGTTGCAGAAGGAACAAACCTAACTTACCAATGGTATTTTGATGATTCCGAAATTACAGATGCTACAAATTCAACTTATGTAGTAACAACCGACCCCGCAAATGCTGGAACATATACTTGCTCTATTTCAAAAATATGTGGAGACCCATTATCTACCGATAATGCTGTTTTAACAATCTCTTCTGCAACAGAAATATCAGCTCAACCAACTGAATATACCACTATTTGCGAAGGCGAAGCAGATGTTGAACTAACAGTAGTAGCAACTGGTTCTAATTTGAGTTATCAGTGGTATTTCGAAAGTTCAGAAATTACAGATGCTACAAATTCTACTTATAATGTAGTAACAAATTCCGATAATTCAGGAATATATACTTGTTCTGTTACAGGAAATTGTGGAGTTTTATCAACAGAAGAAGCGGTAGTTTTTGTAGGCGATGAAACAGCACCAATCCCTAATGTTGCAAATTTTGATGCAATAACAGGCGAATGTTCGGCAAGTGTAACATACACTCCAACAGCAACAGATAATTGTGTAGGAACAATTACTGCTACAACAACCAACCCACTAACATACACCGAGCAAGGAACATATACTGTAACATGGACTTACGATGACGGAAACGGAAACATTTCTACGCAAGAACAAATAGTGATAGTTAATGATATTACTCCGCCTATACATACAGCTCCAAGCTCTATTCTCGATGCGTGTTCGGTATCTGTATATACTCCAACAACCACTGATGCTTGTACAGGAATTGTAGAAGCAACAACTACTACAACATTTCCAATAACAACACAGGGTTTAAATGTTGTTACATGGACTTTTGCAGATGGAAATGGAAATTCGTTTAGTGTAGACCAAAATGTAATTATTGACGATATAGTACTACCTATTCCCAACATTGAAACTCTTGAAGATATTGAAGTTGAATGTTCTGTTGATTTATCTACCTACCAACCAACTGCAACAGATAATTGCATTGGAACAATAAATGGAACAACTCCACAAACTATTTTCGACACACAAGGAACTTACACTGTAACATGGACTTATGACGATGGTAACGGAAACACTTATACTCAAACACAAACTATAATAATTGACGATGTTACAGCACCAGAAACTCCAACTTTAACAGAAATAACTGGCGAATGTTCTGCAACAGCAGCAGCACCAACAACAACAGACAATTGTGCAGAAACAATCACAGCCACAACCACTGATGATTTATTTTATGACACCCAAGGAACATACACAATAACTTGGACTTTTGATGACGGTAACGGAAACTCTATTGATGTTGAACAAAATGTAATAATTGAAGATGTTACAAATCCAACAATTGAATGCGTAAATAATCAAGAGTTTACTTTAATGGACGGAGAAACAGTTTACACAATATCAGGAACAGATTTTGACGCAACAGCAGATGACAACTGCAATATAGCAAGCCTTGTAAACGATTGGACAACAACAGCAACCTTAGACGCATCAGAATTTCCAGTTGGAATAACAACTGTAGTTTGGACAGTAACAGACATAGCAGGAAACAGTGAAATTTGCACTTTTGATGTTCAAATAAATGCTTTTGTAGGAATATCTGATTTATCAGAACTCGAAATATCAATTTATCCAAACCCAACAACAGGAATTTTCAATATTGAAACAGAAGGAACTTACGAAATAACAATAACAGACATATCTGGAAAAGTAATTTCACAATTTCAAAACTTCAAAACTTCAAAACTTGATTTAACTGAAAATGCAAGCGGAGTTTATTTTATAAAATTCCAAAACAACAAAATTGTTAAAACTCTAAAAATTATTAAAGAGTAGATTTATCATAAGTGAAAATGAAATAATAAGTAGCTCCAAGATACACTGTTTTTTTTAATAATTTAATAATCTGCAAATAGCGAGCTATTTAATGACTTTTTTAAATTTTTTAAAAGGACAAAATAAACAAGTAGATTGGTGTTAGTTATTATTTCATTTTCACTTAGCCAATTTAAACGAAGTTATTTTTTTCTTTAACAATTAAAAGAATATTTGAAGCAGTTAAAGGGAAAAAGAACAAGTTTAAATTATTAATTATCAGTTTTAATTTGCCTTAACAATGTTTGACTTTATGGACAAGCACTTATTTACTAAAAACAAAAACTCAACAAACTATTGATTATTATGAATATTATAAAAATATTGCTATTTTTTTTAACAGACAAACTCAACGAAGAAGATGAAAAAGTTTTAAATCAAAAGTATAAAACACAACTTGCTTTTTTTAAAAAATATAAAATTATAATTTTCATTTTTTTTGGTATTATAGTAGCCGCATTTTTTTTAACGAATAGAAAATTTTACGAACCTCCAGTTCCTGGAACTTTTACCGACCCTCGCGATGGTCATGTTTACAAAACGGTAACTTTGGGCAACAAAGTTTGGCTGTCCGAAAACATGGCATACAAACTTGAAGGAGGAAATTGTATGGTATTATCAGATAGTCTTTATTTTGACAAATTTGGTTTCTTTTACGACTGGGAAACAGCTAATAATATAGCACCAGAAGGCTGGAGATTACCCACAAAAAAAGAATACAACGAACTCATCAGTCAGTTTGGAGTTTATGGATTACTAAAATCCGGATTTCCAAAACTGGAAGAATACGCATCGCAGAACAACCAAACATGCGGAACATCACATTTTGATGTTATTATGACAGGTTATTATTTAAGCGGTTCGGACTCTTATTTTTCAGTAGAGGAAGCCACAGGTTTTTGGACGGCAACCGAAGAAGAAGTTGCAGGAATTATTACTGCTAATATTTGCTCTTTTGAATTTAGAACTTTTAAATCAGTATATGTATCTCCTGCGCGCACCAAAAAAGACGGATGTTATGTTAGACTAATAAAAGATATTGAAATAGAAGAAAAATAATTTACACTCCTTAAAAACAAATTTTTATCACGAACCATAAATTCAAATCAAGTATCATAATTCCTTATCACGGTTTTTGCAGACGGAAATTCTATTGATGTTGAACAAAATGTAATAATTGACGATGTTACAAACCCAACAATTGAATGTGTAGATAATCAAGAGTTTACGTTACTGAAAAGAGAAACAGTTTATACAGTATCAGGAACAAGTTTTGACACAACAGCAGACTACAACAGCAATATAGCAAGCGGAGTTTATTTTATAAAATTCCAAAACAACGAAATTGTTAAAACTCTAAAAATTATTAAAGAGTAGATTTATCATAATTGTACGTTGCCATCGTTCCAATAGGAACATGGCAACGTTGTTTTATAAGCAATTAGTAATTAATAATTAGTTTTTTACTTGATAATTAAGTTATTATAACGCAAAAGTTTTTGCTTTTATTTTGATTATTCACTAAAATCAATAATTCAAAAATTTAGTACAAATAAAAATGTAAAGTTAGCTAACTTTATTGAATAAAACAGCTAAATGAAAAGAAAAAATAATTAACACCAATCTACTCGTATATTTCGAGCTACTTATTATTTCAAATTTGTTTAATTTTGTCTAACACATTATGATTAATTGGTTTAATTTTTGCGGTTGTTTTTTATCATTAATAAAAGAAGTAACTAACAACGAGTTACTTCGTGTTTTAGATTATTTTAAAAATACAAAAATTAAATTGTAAGCAAGTTACTATGTTAATAGTCTAAATGAAAATAATGATATAATAAGCAATATTTTCACATTAAATGTCTAATTATCAATTAAATTGGCTTTTATTTTACTTATTGCTTACTTATTAGAGTTGTTAATGTTTTAAAAATACATATTTATTAATAATTTTGAATTTAAAAAATATTATATTTACTTTGTAATTTCTAAGAGAAAATGAAATAATAAGTAACTCCAGAATACGCCGTTTTTTTGTTCTTCTATTATTTTAATAAATTTGCAAATAGCGAGCTATTTAATCACTTTTTTAAAATTTTTAAAAGGGCAAAATAAACAAGTAGATTGGGCTTCGTTATTTTTTCTTTTTCACTAATATCAATTTTTAAAATTCCTTTTGTTTTTAATTATGTTATTATGTTATGAAAATTTGTTTTTTTACCAATATTTTTTATAAATAATTGAATTTTAAGGTGTAAACCAATTCTTAATTCTTAATTCCTAATTCTTAATTGCCGTTTACGGCGTTATGGTAGGGATATAAAACAAAAAAATGCAAACAAATACCTTAAAAAAAGTAATAAAAGTTGATGAAAGCAAATGTGTAAATTGCCATGCTTGTATTACTACTTGTCCTGTAAAATATTGTAATGATGGGAGCAAGTCTGTAATACAAATAAACAGTGATATGTGTATTGCATGTGGTAGTTGTATAGCTGCTTGTACACACTCAGCAAGAGTTTATATTGATGATTTTTCTAAATTTATTGATAATATTATTGCAGGAGAAAAAATTATCGTAATAACTGCACCTGCGGTTGCCGTAAGTTTTCCAGATATGTATTTAAAACTAAATACTTGGCTAAAACAATTAGGAGTAGAAGCAGTGTTTGATGTGTCTTTTGGTGCAGAATTAACAGTAAAATCGTATATTGAATATTTAAAAACAGATAGTCCGAAAACAGTAATTTCTCAACCTTGCCCTGCAATTGTTTCGTATATAGAACTATACCAACCCGAATTAATTCCAAACTTAGCTCCAGTAGATAGCCCGATGCTACATACTGTAAAAATGATTAAAGAATTTTATCCAAAATATAAAGATTATAAAATAGCGGTAATTTCTCCATGTATTGCCAAAAAACGTGAATTTGAAGACACAGGAATGTGTGATTATAATATTGCTCACTTATCTATTCTCGGTTTTTTGGACACAAATAATATTGACTTAAACACTTATGTAGATACAAACTACGACAATCCAGAGAGCGAAAGAGCCGTATTGTTTTCTTCGCCAGGAGGATTATTAAAAACAGTGGAAAGGTGGACAACCGACTTAACTTACCAGTCTCGGAAAATAGAAGGAGTTGAGGTTATATACAATTACTTAAAAGGATTACCCGAAGTAATGGAAAAGGGCATGTCGCCCAAGCTAATTGATTGCCTAAATTGTGATTTTGGTTGTAACGCCGGTCCGTTAACTCCAAATGTAGATAAAAATCCTGATTTGATAGAATATCAGGTAAACAAAAGGGCGAAACAATTGCAACAAAAATATTTATCAAAAAATAATGATAGTATAGAATTATCAAAAATAGATATTGAAAAAATAATTAATAAACACTGGAAACCAAATTTATACAACCGAAGTTACATTAATAGAAAAAATAATGCAAAAATATTAATTCCTACTGATAGTGAGTTGCAAGTGGTATATTATGAGATGAATAAGTTTGCAACAGAGGATATTAAAAACTGTTCGTCGTGTGGATACGGTACTTGCAAAGCTATGGCGGTAGCAATATTTAATAAATTAAACCTGCCAAAAAATTGTCATTTTTATTTAACCAAAGAAAAAGAAAAAGCAGAATATGAACTCATAAATTTGAACAACGAACTTGAACAAAGAGTAAAAGCACGCACTTTTCAACTTAGTGAAACAGTTGGCGAATTAAAAACATCGCAGGAAATGTTGAAACAAAATGTTGAAGAACAAAGAGCTTTAATAGAAAATATAAAAGAACAAAAAGATGAAATTTCACTAAAAGAACATCGTTTAAATTCGTTAATACACAATATGGCTGAGGGTTTTGGTATTACCAATTTTAACGAAAATTTTATTTTTTCAAATATTAAAGCTTGCGAAATATTTAATGTGAAAAAAGATGGACTTGTTGGCAGAAATCTTAAAGAATTTGTGGAAGATGATGAATGGAATAGACTAATAAAACAAACCGAACTACGTAAACAAAATGTTTCTAATAGCTACGATTTAAAAATAAAATTAGAAAATAATATTGATAAAACCATAATTGTTTCAACTGTACCAGATTATAATATTAGAGGTAAGATAGTTGGTACTATTGCAACTTTTGTTGATATTACAAATAGAAGAAAAGAAAAAAATGAATTAAAAAACATTAATATTCAACTTAAAAAATATTTTACAGCAATAGAACAAAGTCCAGTTATTATTATTTTTACCGACATATCTGGAAAAATAGAATATGTAAATAATGAATTTACAAAATCGACTAACTATACTTTCAACGAAGTGATTGGAAAAAATCCATCAATTTTAAAATCAGGAAAAGTTAAAGACGAAACTTATAAAGAATTGTGGGAAACAGTTTTGGCAGGTAAAATTTGGAATGGAGAACTAATAAATAAAACAAAAAATGGTAGAATAATAACAGAGAAAACAGTTGTTTCTCCGATTAAAAATAAAGCAGGAAAAATAATTAATTTTGTAGCTCTAAAAGAAGATATTACCGAGCTAAAAAAGACAGAACTTGCACTTAAAGATAGTCAAACAAAATACAAAGCAGTACTAACACATTTAGACGATGTTTATTACAGAACAGATATTAATAATAAAATTACATTGCTAAGCCCCTCTGCTTTACAATATACAAATTATAAAAATACTAACGAAATAATTGGAAAAGACGTAACAAAGATATTCTATTTTAATCCAGATGACAGAATCGCATTGCTTTTGGCTTTAAAAGAAAACAATGGTAAAATTATAAACTATGAAATATTATTAAAAGATAAAGAAAATAATGCCGTACCTTTTGAAACAAATTCTCATTTTATTTATGATAAAACAGGAGAGATCGTTGGTATAGAAGGAATTTTACGAAATATAACAGAACAAAAAGCAAATGAATTAAAAATAAAACTAAGCGAAGAAAAATACAGAATACTATTTGAAGACAGCAATGATGCTATTTTAATGTTAGGTGAAAATAAATTTATTGATTGTAATTCTGCCGCAGTAAAAATGTTTGAATGCAAAAATAAAAGAGATTTTTTATTAATCCACCCTTCAAAAATATCACCCGAAAAACAACCTGATGGAAGATTGTCGCTTGAGAAAGCTGACGAAATGATAGCAATTGCATTAAAAAAAGGATTAAATAAATTTGAATGGATACACAAAAAAATTTCAGGAAAAGAATTTCCTGCGGAAGTTTGGCTAACTGCTATTCCATACAATAAAACAACAGCAATACATGCAGTTATTAGAGACCTTACTGAGTTGAAAGAGAAAGAACATCTTTTGAAACTTCAAAAAAACAAAATAGAATTAGCCCATAAAAACACCACAGATAGCATAAATTATGCAAAAACAATTCAACAAGCTCTTTTAACAAGTGAAAAATTAATAGATAAATATTTGAAAAATTATTTTATTGTTAACAAGCCAAAAGATAAAGTTAGTGGTGACTTTTACTATGTTAATAAAATTGATAACAACATTGTTATAGCTGTGGCCGACTGTACAGGACACGGAGTGTCTGGTGCTTTTATGACAATTATTGGAATAACATATTTGCACGAAATAATTAGCCGTTCGGAAATAAAAAAGCCAAACCAAGTACTAAATGTATTACGACTCCGAATTAAGGAAACATTTATGACTTTTGGTTCGGAAAACGACAATGGTCTTGATATAGCATTATGTATAATAAACAAAGAAACAAATATTTTGCAATACGCTGGTGCTTATAATCCACTAATTATTATAAGAGACCAAAAAATAATTAGCTACAAAGGAACAAAAAATCCTATTGGATTTTACCCCAAAGAAATAGAATTTAAAAATAACAAAATTCAATTGAACTCAAAAGATGTGATTTATCTTTTTTCGGACGGCTACCAAGACCAGTTTGGAAAAAAGGACGAAATAAAATTTATGTTTAAAAATTTTAAACAAACTTTATACAATGTTCATCTGTTACCTATGATAAAACAAAAAACAGAATTAGAACGTGTTTTTGAAGACTGGAAAGGAAACAATGAGCAAACCGACGATGTGATTATTTTGGGATTTGAATATACTAATTAAGAATTAAAAATTAAAAATTAAGTTGACTTGTTTAAATTTTATGTATATTATTGTTATTCTTTATTTTGCGTTTATTTTTTTTGCAAAATCTAATATCTTTAAATGTTTGCTAAGTGTGTTTTATTTCCTGTTCGTTGCCAGTATGTTTCGGGAGATTCTATATTTATAGTTTGCCATTGCAACTGTCCGTTGTTGGTGTTCTATATTCATGTTTTTTTATTTAAAGTTTATACTTATTTTTTAAAAAGTTAAAAAAAATAATAGAATTACAAATATATTTACAATTTTTTTTTATCTTTGTAAAAAAGTTATTACAAACAATAATAACACAAACTATATATGTTAGCATCATTAGAAAATCAGGTTGTATTTAAACAAGCTTTTACCAACAAGTTAGTATTTGAACAGTTGATAAAAGATTTTTTTGATATAGATATAAAAGTAGGTAAAATAGAGACTGAAAAGAAATTCCAAATAAAAACTTCTCAGGTAGATATTACACTTGATATTTATGCCGAGACCAAAGACCGCCGTTTTGTAATAGAGATTCAAAAGATACAATACGACCATAATTTTGACCGTTTTTTTAACTATTTTGTATCCCTAATTCTACAACAACAACGTAATTATAAGGCATATAATATAAAGAAGACCGTAATTGGTATAATAATTTTAACTCGTCCTTATAGATTTAAAAAACTAACAGGCGAACCTATTTTGGAAAATTATATGACTCTTGATTTTAACCCACGTGATATAAACGATAAAAAAATACAAATAAACGAACACGAACTAAAATTTATAAATACTTGTAAGAAATACACTTCGGACAATAAACTACCTTCTGCTATTCAAGATTGGGTTAATTTGTTTCAACACAGTATTTATGAAGACCAGTCGATAAAAATTAATTTTGGTAATAAAGCAATAAAAAAAGTAACCAATTTAATAAAAACAGATAATATTCCTCCTGCTACTTTAGAAAAAATAAGAAAAGAAGCTGGCAGAAAGCAAGTACTTGCCTTAGAATACCAAGCAGGTATTGAAGAAGAAAAAGAACGAAATAAAAAATTAATAGAAAAAGCTCAAGCAAGAGAAAAACAAGCCGAAGAAGAAAAAAAACAAGCTCAAGAAGAAAAAAAACAAGCTCAAGAAGAAAAAAAACAAGC
>JAOZTW010000334.1 GCA_029938985.1 Bacteroidales bacterium
GTAAAATTACAACTGTTTGATAATTATATTATTATGAAAGCAAAAACTTTAGTGATTAACTACTTAATACACTACTTATTTTTTAATTCTTAATTGCAGTTTTTGTTCTCACAAAAAACACAAGTATTATCAATACGGATAGAAAAGCCGAAATTTTACCAATTACATCACCTGATTTAGAGAAAAAAGTGATTTTATTGTTTGTTTTTAATGTGTTTTTTATTGCGATTTTTGTTCCGTATTTTGTTTTGTTCAAAATTTGTCCTTTTTGATTTATAAAACAAGAAATCCCAGTATTTGCCGAACGAGCAATACTGCGTCTGTTTTCAATTGCTCTTATTTGTGAAAATCGTAAATGTCGTTTATGTGCCACAGTGTTTCCCCACCAACCATCGTTGGTAATTACGGCAATAATATTTGCTCCTTTTTGTACAAATTTTGTATTGTATTCTCCAAAAACAGACTCCCAACAAATGATTGGAGCAATATTTAGTTTTTTGTTTTTGCTAACAAATGTTTTTGCTGCTTTCTGTGTACCAAACCATCTTACTCCGCCAGCAATATTTATTTTCAAATTTCCAACAATTTTAAAAAATGATTGAAATGGCATTGTTTCAACTCCAACCACAAGTTTTGATTTATGATATGTCTGAATATTTTGTCCTTTACCAAACATTAGAGCAGTGTTGTAGTAATCGCAAAAAGTTTCAAAGCTATCAATTTTTGTGGCACTGCTCGGAGTATTAGTACTTTCATAAGGATAAAATTTTTTAAATGTATAAGCTCCTATAAGAATATCTGTATTAGAATTTTTGTTAATGAAATTTTTTATTTTAACAAAATATTGAGTTGTATCAAAGTGTTTTTCGTTGATATAAACAGGAATAGCAGTTTCTGGAAAAACAATCAAATCAATATCTGGACTCATAATAGAATCAGCCAGATGTAGCATAATATCGATTTGCTGATTTGCCGAAAGTTCATCAAATTTTTGTGTGTATGGGTCTATATTTGGTTGTATTACTGCAATTTTTGTCTCTGTTCCATCTTCCTTATAATTACCAAAAAGTATTAATGAACAAATAACAGGAAATAAAATAAATATTGCTACAACTATAAATGATTTTAAATTTTTAATTAAAAATTTTGATTTATCTAGTATAAAATTTTTAATTATTTTAAAAAGAATAATATTTAAAACAAGTATCCAAAGGCTACCACCAAGAACACCAGTATATTCGTACCATTGAATTAAATAAATTTCTTTTGCCAAACCAGCTCCCAATGTAAGCCAAGGGCAGGCTAAATCCCAATGATGATGCAGATATTCGAAGGATAGAACAAAAATAATAAAATAAATATTACCATGTTTTTCGCCCATTTTTCGTTTAATAATATGCACAAGCCAAAAAACAAGGGCAAGAAAAAAAGAATTTAACACAATTGGAGCTATAAGTCCATAAATAGTAGGCTGATAAGACCACCAAAATGAAATTAAATTCCAAACAGCAAATGTTAACCAAGCATACAAAAAGTAAACTATTGGTAAGTAATGATTCTTGTTTTTATAAAAATAATTTTCTACAAACAACAACGGTATTAAAGCAAAAAATATAATTATGCCAGGAAAAATATCAAGCCATGGTAACGCAAGTAAAACACCTGACAATAAAGATAATAAAATGTTTTTTTTCATCTATTTCAAATTTATTTTAATATGCCTAAGTATCCATACAAAAGTTTTCACACATTTGTATTTCTTTAATCTATTGGTTTATAATCACATAATTGTATCATTCCTTAGCTGTAATTAATTCATAGTCATTAACTACCTACTACAATATAACTCATTCGTTCTAAATGTTTTTCTTCTAAAATATTAGCTTCCTTTGTTTTAATCATTGTTTTTGCCCATTGCATAAGTTTAACTTTTCGTTCTGTTATTGTTTTTTCTGGCGAAAAAGGTAATTTTATTTTTATTGTTTGCATAATTTTCAACCTTAAATAATGTAAATAATGTTTTACATATAGTAAGGCAAACATTGTGCCGCAATACAAATATTTATTACATTATTAATTTACAATGTTGGATTGTAAAAATTATGTAATCATAATCTTTTTTAAAATTATAGAACATATATAATTTTAAATGAACTATTTACAGATGTCATAGATACTATTTTCAATTATTATAAGTTATAAGAAGTTATTGATTTGTTCATTAACAATAGTCTCTCCTTATATATGTTACTGTTGGGGAACAAAGTTTGCATTTGCTTGGTTGATAGTAAATTTATTTCCTTAACATTATCTATTGCTTTTTCTTTGTTCCATTTTTTTCCTCTGCTTAGTTTTGTTTTTGAAAGTATAAAAACTTGTAGTTTTTGAGGTAAAAACTGAAAAAAAAGGAAAAAATAATGTGGCTCAATAAAAAAGTATTTATTAGGAGTTTGAATAAAATGAAATTTTCCTACTCTTTGAACTTCATTTGCCATTAAAATCATGTTTTCAAAAGTATAGAGATGTTCAATAACCGAGTTTGAGAACACTATATCAAATTCGTTGTCTTCGTAATTAGATAAATTACAAGCATCTCCCTTAACTCAATTAATATTACTGGAAATACTTTTTTTTTTGTAAAGATTTAACAAAACAATCGAAATATTGTCTTTGTTGGCAAAATTTCTTTGTATCCAAAAAGTTTCGTTTCCTCCAATATCAAGTATTTTTAGAGCAGAAATATTTTGATTTTCAAGTTTTGATTTGAAAAATTTGAAACGTTTATTTCTAAACTTGTTTCCTAACGATTTTTTGTTGTTATAATTTGATAATTTATTTAAAATTTTCATAATGCAATAATAAATTTATAGGCACTCAAGAAAACAATAGTTCGTTAAATTTAAAAAATATAAGTTCATATAAAACTCATAATAAGCAAATTACAAAACAATTAAGTGTTTCGTTATTTGCAGATAATCAAAACAATACAAGTATTTAACGAACTATTGTTTATTATAGTTTTGATTTAAAAACTGATTAATTCAATAAAAAAGACATACCCAATTTAATAATTCGTCCATGTTGTATATTATATCTTAAATCAACATCGGTTTGTGTAGCATCAAGTCCAGCATATTCCTTGTTGGTTAAGTTCGTAATTCTAAGAAAAAGATTCAAATTTTTATGAATTCTATAACCAGCCACAAAATCAATAGTAAAATATCCATCAATATTTGGATAGTAATCATTTACATAGTAATCAATAGATGGTAAAAACGACCTTTTCCAACCACTCGACCAATAATTATATATTGAAAAATAACTTTTCTTAAATGGAGAAAAAGAAATTTTTACTTTTCCCATGTTTTTTGGTAATCCTCTATAAAACTGTATTCTATCTCCACTTGGCAAAACTTCTGTGGCATATAACGTTATTGTATTTTGAATCTCAATAGTAAATTTATATTTTTCAAAAATATTATTAAACAACAAAATGCTACTCAAGCCAACTATTTGTGCCTGAGCTGTTGAGCTGTTTACATTTTTTCTGGCAGGTTGGTCTAACCTATTAATAGCTTTTTCGTATCCCAACTCTACTGGGTCAACATAATCTGAGGTTATCATGTTACTAATCCTGTTGAAATATACCGAAGCATCTAATTGAATTTTTTTGTTAAAAAAATCTGCTCTCATTCCTATTTCGTCCGAAAAAAAACGTTCTGGTTTTAGTTCAATATTAGGAACATGAGTATAATATACCCCTGTATCTCCGTCTTGAATAAGGTCGAATGATAATGAAGTAAAAACAACATTTGCAGGTGGTGGTTTAAACGATGTACCAAGTGCTGTTCTTACCGATAAATTATCACTAACTTTATAAATAACAGATATTCTTGGACTTAAACTGCCATCTACAAATAGCGAATTATAATCATACCTTGCTCCAAGCAATATTTTTAATTTTTCAAAATCAAAAAATGTTTGCACAAAAGTAGATAATTCGTAAATAGCCACATAATTGATACCAAAATTATCAATATCTTTATGTAATTCTAATTTTGTTTTTGAACTGAATAATTTTTCTGCATCAAAATTAAAAGGTTCTGTAAGATAGTTGGTTGTTGCTATATCTGAATGAAATTGTGCTGAAACTCCTGCAACTATTTCAAAAAAGTTTTTATTATAAGAAATAAATTCTTCCAAAAAAATATCGTTTGACATTGAAAATTGATAGAGTTTATCTCCATTTTCTATAAATGTTATTCCATAGTTAGAATTTGGATCCATTGTTGAGCTACCCAAAGAAATATTGAAATTTTGAGTTATAATTCTATGTTTTTTATGCCAACCCATTGTAGTAATAAAGGCATTATCAGCAATATAGTTTTGAGGATTGTTATATTTGTACAAATATGTACTTCTACCTACTGAACTGTGGGTTTGTCTGTGCATAGAAATAACACTCAAATAAAAACTTTTATATTTTAAATCAAAACCAATTGTACGACTCTCTTTTGATAAATCTTTAAAAGGAACAGAATCAACAGTTCCTTCAAAATTAGGAAAACCTTCGAGAAAATTTAATCCTCCATTTTCGAGTAACATTTGTTCGCTTAACTGGCTATAATAATAATCTTTTCCATTAATATTAATAGGAGTTAGAGTTTGATCTAAAAAACTAAAGGGACGAAATACATCAGAAGATGTATTTAATTTTGCATCTGTAGTATTTGATTGAATCCCATAAAAACTGTATTTCAATATCTTATGATTTTTTCCTGCTTTTCCTCCTACATGAAAATTTGCATAATTATCGGAAGAAACACGAATATCTGCCTGAGCAAAAATACCTGTATTTGCTTCTTTTGTAATAATATTCACTACGCCAACAGTGGCATCACCTCCATAAAGTGCCGACGCTGGACCAAAACTAATTTCTATACGTTCGGCTTGTCTTATCGGTATTTGTGCTTCAATAGGCATACCCGACATTCCCGAAGGTTTGATTGGTATATTGTTTATCAATATTTTAACATAACTATTTCCTCGTAATCCACGCATTTGAAAAATTTCGCCAATCTCGGCAGAACCTGGTTGAGAAACACGTATTCCTGGAACTGTTTTTAGTGCGTCTGCCAAAGTAAAATAACCATTAGTAAGAATTTCTTCTCTACCGATTACATAAATTGTTATTGGTAAGTCGGCAATTGATTTAGAACTTCTGCTTCCAGAAACTACTTCTACTTTATTTTTGTCTCTGTTGTTTACAATATGTTTTACATTAAGAATATCTTGTTCAACAAGTACAACTGTATCGTTTTGTGCCAGAAGATTGCTAGTTGAAAACACAAAGAATGCAACAATAAGTATAAATACTTTTGAAAATTGATAGAAATTTTTTTGGAACATTTTTATTAATATTGCAGATATTCAATTTTTAGCGTTTTTAACGCATGAAAACCAAAATAAGTTAAAGGGTTGTTTTAATGCAAATTACAAAGAACAAAGTAGTTTAAGCATATTAAAATAAATAATTAACTATTTGAATATGTTCTTTTAGATAAATAAAAGTGTAAACTACCCTGAAAAACTCCCAGTTTATTGATTTGAAAATAAAATATCATGTTAAATGTTTGAGTTCAGTATATTAAGTATAAAGTTTGTAAAGATAAAATTGTAATCACCTGTATATATGCTTTTTAATAAAATATCATCATTTTTCTTAATATACTGAATATAAGTAATATAACTTTATAAACTTTTAACTTTAAAACTTTTTAGACTAATCTCATGTTTATTTTTATTTTTGCAAAAATAATATAATTTATGAATTTACACAAGATTAGACGTTTTTTTTCAAGTAAGTAAGTCATATTAATTAATAGACTAAAGTTTAGAAGTTGCAACTAACTGTATATCTACCATTAACAAACATTATTAAATAACATTAAACAATTGAATTACAATACGACAAACGTTAAACAAAAGTTCCATAATTCGTTTTAATTACTTAAATTTGAAGTAACTAAATAATATTTTACATAAAATAAGTGAAAATAAAATAAGTGAAAATAAAATAAGTGAAAATAAAATAAG
>JAOZTW010000335.1 GCA_029938985.1 Bacteroidales bacterium
AAATCAAATAGTTAATTTTTTGTTTTTTTAATATTTAATTAGCGAAAGGCAAATATATACATTGAAAATAGCTTTTTTACACTAAGTGCTGGAATGTTAATTGGCATCAGCGGTTTAATAGCTCTTCCGCCAGCGGCTTATTTAATTACAAATTTCATGCTCAAAAAACATAGCAATATAGTAACAAAAATAGCAATTGAAAATGGGGTAAATATAAAACCTAAAAAAATCGGAATTAACGTGAAAACGTATTATAGTTTTCTTAGTGCAATGGTGGGTATGACTTTATTCGCACTTAGTGCAATATATTACTATTCTATAAATACAACGATTGATATGAAATCTGATGATTATAGTAAAATTCAAGAACACTTTATAAGTAAATATAAAAATATCGAAAGCTCAAATTTAAGTTCTTTAATTTTGTTTATCAAAGAGTTTGATTACAATACAGAAATTAAACAGATTATAGTTGATAAGTCTGGGAAAATAGTTTACAACCCTCACAAAGTTTCATTTATAAATAACATTAACTCAGAACTATTTCATAGAGCAATAAAAGAACAAAAAAAAGGCAATATATACGAAAATAAACATAACAATTTGATAAGCTATTACAAATTAAATTCTAATTACACATTACTTTTTATTACCAATATAACTGAATTTACGGATTGGTTTAAAAACTATATATACTGGTCGCTTTTACTAATTATTTTAGGAGGAACTGTAATGGCACAGATAATCATTTTTTTTAGTGGCAGTTTAAAATTTTCGACTAAAAAATTAAGAACCTTATTGGGTAAAATGGCAAATGGAAATCTAACAGAGTTGTCAGGAAAAGACACTACAGATGAAATGGGCGATATAATAGATGACTATAATATAACAATATCTAAAATGAAAACATTGATATTGAACATAAACAGGACAGCAAGCTCTGTTTTAAGGGCAAGCAATCAATTAAGTTCTATGTCAGGACAGATGTCAGAAGGTGCTAATGAACAAGCATCAACAACAGAAGAAATTGCAAGTTCGATGGAGGAAATACTTGCAATAGTCAGTTCAAATATTCAAAATGCTGAAATTACAGAAAAAGTAACGCAAAAATCTGCAAAAGAAATAAAACATAGTAATAAGGCTTTTAGAGAAACAATAAAAGCAGTTTCAAATATAAGCAATAAAACAAAAATAATTACAGATATATCATTTCAAACCAACATATTATCTTTAAACGCCTCAATCGAAGCCGCCCGAGCAGGTAAGTATGGAAAGGGTTTTGCAGTGGTAGCACAAGAAGTAAGAAAACTTGCAGAAAAATCGAAAGAAGCATCTGATAAAATAACTGAATTATCGCAAAACGGAAATAATATTTCAAAAATAGCAGGAGAAAAACTTGATATATTAATTCCAGAAATAATTAAAAGTGCAGAACTTGTGAATGACATAGTTTTAGCAGGGAAAGAACAACAAACTGGAATAGAAGCAATTAATATTTCTATTCAACAACTGACAGAAATAACAAACGAAAATTCAGCATCTGCCGAAGAAATGTCTGCATCAGCAGAAGAATTATCAGCACAAGCTGAACAACTAAAAGAATTAATTTCAGTTTTCAGAATAGGAAATTTTCAAAACGAAAAAGCTGATATTAATTTACTTAATCAGCATGCAAACAACAATATACAAATGATAGGACATAGAGAAAAAGAACATGGTTTAAAATTAAATTTGTCAAAAAATGATAATTTAGACGGAGACTATGAAAAATATTAACAACAATAAAAATGTATAATTCAGGTTTTACATAAATTACAAAACACTATGCAACTTGATTAATTTGTCAGCCAGTTTAATAATTTTTATATACGCATAGTAGAATAACGAGCAAGGTAATCATTTTTTTCTGTACATTGTCTGAAAAATTTGATTATCTTACTCGCCATTCTATTTTTTCGTGGATACAGAGATGATAAGTCAGGCATACAGATTGATTAAAATGTGCATAACATTTGCTCGGTTGATAATTATTTTTGGTTTTTGGGTGGGCTTGTTCCGGGTCGTTGCACTCCCCTACTCAAGCCCACCCAAAAACCAAAAATAACTACACCGGTAGCAGTTTTCCGATAAGTGTAATTGTGTCGCTAGCGCTCCCCAATTACACTTATCGGGTTCGGGCTGCGCCATTGATATGGTGTGTTTTGGGTCGCTAGCGCTCCCCAAAAAACACACATATCAATAGCTTTGTTGTCATAAATTTAATTCAGAAACTTCGCAAGCTACGTTCCTGAATTAAATTGACGACACAAAGCCCGAACCCGTTAAAGCAAATTAAAAAACAACAGAATTAATAACAATTAGAATAGAAGTATTAAATTTGACAAAATTTAAAATACATATCAGAGTTTTCAAAATATGAAATTACAAATATGAAAAAAGATATTCTACAAGAACTAAAAGAGGCCCAAAATTCTAAAAGTATAACTTTAAATGACATACAAGTTACAGATGAAATTTGGACTGAAATAATCAAACTTTCGCATTTAGAATACTTGTATTTTTACAACTCCAATATAGGCAATGTTCCAGATAATATTTCTAACTTATCTAAGTTGAAAAAATTAAGCCTCCGAGAGTGTAAATTGAGAGAATTTCCAATAAATCTGACAAAATTACAATCATTAACAGATATAGATATTGAAGACAGCAATTTAAAAATACTTCCAAATGAGTTTCAAAATTTTACAAATCTTGAAGATTTAGACATTTCAGGCAATTCTTTTTCCGAGTTTCCTAAAATGTTAGCTGGACTTCCAAAGTTAAAAGATTTAGAATTGTCGGAAACTAATATTACTAACTTTTCAGGTCTTGAATATCTGATAAATATTGTAACCCTTAATATTTCAAATAATACTATTTCCGCAATATCTAACGATATTTCAAATTTGTCAAAACTTGAAAGCCTTAATTTATCAAAAACTCAAATTAAAAATTTTTCATGGATAGTTGGGTTGTCAAACCTAAAAACACTTAACTTATCTGATTGTAAATTGTCTGCATTACCCGACCAAATTACATCTTTAATAAACCTTCAACGAATACAGCTAAGGAATAATAAATTAAACAAATTTCCCAAACAATTACTTGTTTTAACAAATATAACTGACATTGATTTAGACGGAAATAATATTACAGAATTACCAAAAGAAATTTCAATATTAAAAAAGTTAAATGATTTAGATTTAGATGATAACAATCTAAAATCAATTCCTCAAAACATCTCTCTTGCTGAAAATTTAGAACACATAAATCTTAGAAATAATCAAATTGAAAATTTGTCAACGGAACTTTTTAAACTAAAAAACCTAAGAAGATTAAGACTTGGTAATAATCAAATTAATTATATCCCATCTGAAATATCTCAACTAATAAATCTTCATGATTTAGATTTAAGTAGAAATAAAATAAAAAATGTCCCTCATGAAATTTCAAAGTTGCAAAATATCAGAGATATAGATTTAGAAGATAATCCAATTAATGCTTTAAAATTTGGATATATTATTTCAGATAAAGAACATGATTTTCGTTACAGATTTCGCAAAATGCGATACAAAGAAGAAAAAGATATTTTCAACTTTCAAGAATTAGATTACGAAATTAATTATGGAGAAAGCTTTATCTTTTTAAGAACACAAAACAGTCATGCTTTTATTGAATTAATAGACCACCCCGGCAAACTGGAAATGCGTAAGGAGTTCAGAAAACGTGATTTTTATAAAAGTTTTAGACATGGGTCAGGTTTTGTTATTTATGTGTTTGGAGAAACAGAAATACAAAAAAAGATTTTATCAGATATTAGAAATCATCTTGATAAATGGATAAAAGAAGAAAATATTGAATTTGATGCTAACAGAAAAGGATATAGAAAAGAAAAATTTGCATTTCGTTTTTTCTATTATCCTATACATAAGAAATATGAACGAGAAATAGTTATTGATTATGATAAATTATTAAAATATAAAGAAGCAAATCAATATGCTTATTTTGATGATGAGTGGGGTGAGAAATTTCCTGTGAGTGATTTGTTAACTTATATCAACATAAATGACATTCAGTTAGATAAAAAATGGAAAGGGATAAATTATTTATCACAAATCAAGATTAAAAATTTAAAACTTTTTGAAAATATTGAATTCAAATTAAGTTCTAAAATAAATATTTTACTTGGTCATAATGGATTAGGAAAAACATCTATTTTACAGGGGATTACAATGGGATTATTACCAATAGAAAATATTGACAAATCAGATAACTTTATTGAATATATTAAATTTGGAAACGAAAGAACAGAGATATATATAAATTACGGAGAAAACGAACAACGTATTGTTCACGTAATTCCAAGTGGGTTAAGTGAAATGCAACACATAAAAAAGCCACCACATATTTTGCTCAGTTACGGTGTAAATTTGAATGCAGATACTAAAATTGACACTAAATTTTATGAACAAATAATTGAAGGAAATGCTAAATCGTATTCTACAAAGTCAATATTTAAAGATTATTCAAACGATTTTAATGACCCTCTAATAATTCTTTATGAATTACAGAAAGAAAGCAAACATAAGTCTAAATTAAAAACCATTATAAAACTTATAGTTGATAAAATCAATGACTATTTAAATTTAATTTCTGAAAATGAAAAAATACAACTAATAGAAGAAAATGGTTTTTTTGTTTTTAAAGACCTAAATAATAATAAATTGAAATTGCAAAATTTAAGCGAAGGTTATAAAGACCATATTTTACTAATTTCAGATATTGTTTTTCGTATAATTTCTGCAAGAAATATTTTGTTTAAAGGTGATACTATTAATGAAAATATTTTCAAAAAAGCCAAAGGTGTTATTATCATTGATGAATTTGACAGACATTTACATCCTGTTTGGCAACGTCGCCTGTTAATTCAACTGAAAAAAGATTTTTCAAATATTCAATTCATTTTAACAACTCATAATATTTTTTCTTTACAGTCAGCTGTTGGTGCAACAGCACATCAAATTTTAATTAAAGAAAGTGGAATACATGTAGAAAGCTCAAAGATAAAAGCAGAAAACATTTTAAGTATAATAAGAGAATTTTACACAAAAGACTTTTTTGATTATGAAACACAAAATGAATTAAATCTTTTATCTGAATATTTAGATAAAATCCATGATGGTAAAATAGATTTAGTTTACAGCGAAAATTTTCGAAAAACAGTTGAAAAGTTAAATAATATGGGCGAAGAAATCCAGTCAATTATTGCAAGTCAATTATTGCAACTTAATTCAGCTCTTAAAAAAATAGGTAAAAAAGAGTTTGTATTATGATAGAAATGAAACGGAGTAAAATGCCCACTTTTTTAAAAGACAAAAAAAAAACTTGGACAGATAGTTTTGTTAATGGTTCAGATTTTAGTTGGCATAACAAACAGAAGGAATTATTAGAACTACTAAAAAATATGACAGCAAGCCATTGTGCTTTTTGTGATGACGTTTTAGTTCCCAAAGGTAGTGATAACGGTGAGATTGAACATTTCAGACCAAAAGAGAAATTCAAACATTTTGCTTTTGCTTGGGCTAATCTTTATCCGATTTGTCGCTCTTGTAATGGAACAAAAAATGACAGGTTTGATAAATTATTACTCAGACCAGATGAAAAGGATTTTTGTTTTTCTGATTGGTTTAGATTAGACCCAAGCACATTTGAATTAAAACCAGTAAAGATTGGTAATCCAAACTGGGGAAGGGCTAAAATTACCATTGAATTATACGGTTTAAACGAGAAAAAGACAACAAGGAGACAATTTGAACATGACAACATTGTAAAAAACAACTATCAAACAAAAGATAATCAGCCTTTTAGATTTATGAATTGATAATAATAATTGCTTTAACATTGTGCTTGATGTCATTTTGTTTTTTGTATTTTTCGGGTGCTTCGCACCTCGAAAAATACAAAAAACAAAACGCCACAAGGCACATTTCCGATAAGTGTAATTGTGTCGCTAGCGCTCCCCAATTACACTTATCG
>JAOZTW010000336.1 GCA_029938985.1 Bacteroidales bacterium
AAATATTTATTTTTTGTTTTTATTAAAAATAAAGGGTTAATAATTGTCAATTTTGGCAAATATAGTAAAATTTTGCATACCAACACTATTTTGTAGGAACTAACAAAAAATCTATTCAAATAATTAAATATTAGTTGTTTATTCCAATTGTTAAAACATAAAAACTAATCTATTTTATGGTATAGTTTTTATATTTAGAAAAATAAAACAGAAATAATTGTTTTTTAAAATAATTATTCTCATCTTTGCAACCATTTTTAAAATTTAGTACTCTCATTAAACAAACACCCTAACCTCTTATAAATCCTATTTACATTTGTCTATGATAAAACTTTATATTTTTATTTTTTAATTAATTTCAAGTAAATAATTTTTTAAATCAAAGGAATACTTAAAGCCATAAATAAGAATGTATAAAAAGAATTGAAATAAAATTAAATCTCATTTCAAAAACAGGACTAGTAAAACTACAAAATATTTTAATAAATTTCTTTTATATACTTATTATTTCATTTTAACTAAGTGAATATGAAATAATAAATATCTCCAGAATAGGTCGTTTTTCTTGTTCTTTTCAATAATTTAAAAAGTTTTTAAATAGCTCGCTATTTGCAAATTATTAAATTATAAAAAAAACGGTGAATCTTGGATCTACTTATTATTTCATTTTCACTAATAAATTACTAACTATTTTAAAATTAAAAAAATATGAAATATAATAAAATAATTTTGTCGTTGCTTATTATTGTGTTTTTTGCTAAATTATCTTTTAGTCAAACAGCACACAGTTATAAAGAACAAATAATTTGGACGAAAAAAGTTAAACTGCAAGAGGGAGAACAACAAAATAACAGCAATATTTATTATTTTGAATTTGAAGGATCAGTTCGTTTGAGCAATAATAACTTTCCTTTTTATGCCAAAATAATTAACTTAAAAGAGTTAAGTTATGGTGGAGGTAAAATTGAAATTTCATTATCCAACATGATATTTAAGCCTGTTACTGATAACGAGAAATCGGGAGTAAGGAATATTGATAAAATTGCCAATAAAATTGAAATTGAACATAAAATTTCGTTTGGACAAAGAACTCCTTATTTGGAATATAATTTTGTACCTATGAGAAAAAATTCCTCAACAGGAAAAATTGAAAAATTGATAAGTTTTTCTGTATCAATAAAAGAGACAACACAAAAGGCAAATAATAGTTCTCAAAAAAGTAAAGATTTTGCAACAAGTTCAGTACTAAGTACAGGAAAATGGGTTAAAATTGGAATTATCGAAACAGGTATTCATAAAATTACAGATACACAACTTTCTAATCTTGGTTTTACTAATCCAGCTAATGTTAGAGTTTTTGGCAACGACCAAGGCATGTTGCCGTTTATGAACAGCGAAACATATATTGACGACTTGGTTGAAAACGATATTTATAGAGGTTCTGATCATATTTTGTTTTATGCAAAAGCGGCCACTGTTTGGGATTATGATGAAGAAAATGAAATGTTTTTGCACCGTTTGCATTTATATTCCGACACTACATATTATTTTTTGACCGACAAAAATACTGGAAATAATAATACTATTAGTCAAGAAAATCAAGCAAGTGGCACAAATAATTTATCGGTAACAAGTTACGACTATTATACTTATTACGAGTCCGAGGAACTTAACCTACTTAACTCTGGACGAATTTGGTTGGGTGAAAGTTTTAATGTAAACAGTTCGCAAAGGTTCAGTTTTGATATGCCTAACTTGGTTAGTAATTCGGAAATGAAACTTTATGTTTCGCTTGTAGCTCGCTCATCTATAAGTAGTTCTTTTACCATACGTTCAACAAACATAAACAAAACAGTATCTATCAAAAGTACAAATGATAACTCTCATGGTTCATTTTATGCTCACTCGTCTTATAATTTTTACACCTACAATGCTCCTTCATCTGATAAAATAAGTTTAAGTATTGATTATAACAAACCTACCTCTTCGGCTGATGGTTGGTTAGACCATATAGTTTATAATGCAAAATGTGCCTTATCGTTAAACAATGGAGTTTTACTATTTAGAAATGCCTCAACAGCTGGGACAGATAATATAACAAAATTTAATTTAAGTGGAGCCAGTTCAAGCACCATTGTTTGGGACGTTACTACGCCTTATGCTCCAAAAAAAATAAATTCTACAATATCAGGTTCTTCGTTGAATTTTAAAGTAGAAACACCAGAAATCAAGGAATTTGTGGCTTTTGACGGAACAAATTACTTAACACCTGTACTTGAAGGAAAAGGAATTGGAGACATAGCAAATCAAAATCTACACGGTATAAATTCTAATGTAGAAATGATTATTGTAACACATCCAGATTTTTTGGAACAGGCAGAAGAAATTTCTCAAATTCATGCAGAACACGATGGTATTGTGTGTTATATTGCTACTGTTGATGAAGTTTATAATGAATTTTCTTGTGGAACAAATGATGTGTCTGCTATTAGAAATTTCATGAAATTAGCATACTGGAAAGAAAATAGTAAGCTCAAATATTTGATGCTACTTGGCGATGGTTCGTATAAAAATAAAGACCAGTCTGAATTAAATTCTAATTATATACTAACCTATCAAACTGAGCATTCTTTTACAAAAGTAAACACAATGCTTACAACTGTTTCAGATGATTATTTTGTGCTTTTAGACGACGAAGAAGGAGAACTTGAAGGAAGTTTAGACCTTGGAGTGGGACGTATGCCAGTAAAAAATCATAATAGTAAAAACGAAGCAATTGATATGGTAAACAAAATAAGAGCTTATATTAATCCTGATAACATGGGTGATTGGAAAAATGTTTTATGTTTTGTTGGCGATGACGAAGATAGTAATGGACACATGGATGATGCAGAAGAATTGTCAAATAATTTAGATACTCTTTATCCTGCTTTTATATTCAAAAAAATATATCTTGATGCTTATCCACAAGAGTCAGCTGCTGTTGGCGATGAATATCCGCTTGCCGTAGTTGAGCTAAATAACCGCATAAATAAAGGAGCGTTAATTGTAAATTATTCTGGTCATGGTAGTGTAAACACACTTGCTCACGAACGACTTGTAACAGTTAGCGATATAAATAATTGGAACAATTTAGAACATCTATCATTGTTTTTTACTGGAACTTGTGAATTTAGTCGATTTGATAATTATTCGCAAGAAGAAAAAAAAACAAGTACTTCGGCAGGAGAATATGTTTTTTTAAACCCCAATGGTGGAGCAATAGCTATGTTTACAACCGCAAGGGTATCCTACTCACATTCCAATTTTATGTTAAACCAAAATGCCTACAAATTTATATTTGAGGACGATGAGAATAATAATAGATACAAATTTGGAGATATTTATCGGCTTGCAAAAAACACAACCTCAGGTCCTAACATGAGATATTTTGCGTTGTTTGGAGACCCAGCACTTGAACTTGCTTATGCAAAAGAGGAGGTTATTACATCTACCATAAACGGTGTGAATACCAAAACAATTGATACCTTAAACGCACTTGAACTTATAACAATTACAGGAGAAATGCAAAATAGGTTATCAGGAGAAAAACTAACAAGTTTTAATGGAATGATTTATCCTACTGTGTTGGACAAAAATAAACAATTTAAAACGCTTGGCAACGAAGAGGCAGGTCCTTTTGATTATTTATACCAAAATAATGTGCTTTTCAAAGGTAGAGTAACTGTAAGAAATGGAGAGTTCTCGTTTTCATTTATTGTACCAAAAGATATTTATTATAATTATGGGTATGGAAAAATAAGTTATTATGCAAAAAGTTCAACCACTGATGCAAGAGGATATTTTAAGAATTTTATTATTGGAGGTTCAAACGAAAATGTGGCAGAAGATAATATAGGACCAGTTATAAAACTTTATATGAATGATAGCACGTTTATAGAAGGTGGCATGACAAATCAAAATCCGCTTATTTATTCAAAACTATCGGACGAAAGTGGAATAAACACAGCTGGTAGTGGAATTGGACACGATATTTCTGCAATTATTGATAAAAATACAAGTCAAATGTTTGTTTTAAACGACTACTACGAGGCCGAATTAGACAGCTATCAAAAAGGAACTGTTGAATACGGACTTTTTAAATTAGACGATGGTGAACATACTTTAACTCTCAAAGCTTGGGACGTTTACAATAACTCATCGGAAGAGGAAATAAGTTTTATGGTAATGGAGGCTTCGGAGTTTAAAATTAATAGACTGTATAATTATCCAAATCCATTTACAACCAACACATCGTTTTATTTTGAACACAATCAACCAAACTCAGAATTAGATGTATTATTGCAAATTTTCACAGTATCGGGTAAAGTAGTTAAAACAATACACACTCAAATGTTTACATCAGGTTTTATGTCCGACCCAGTAGAATGGAACGGAACTGATGATTTTGAAAGTAATATTGGACGTGGAGTTTATATTTACAGATTAAAAATAACAACCCCAACAGGAAAAAATGTAGAAAAATATGAAAAATTACTCATCTTAAAATAATATTTTTGCATTTTTGTTTATTGTGGGAAACTTCTAAAAAACTCAAAAAATAAGGTTTAAAATAAAGAAATGTGTCAACCGATAAATGAAAAATGCCCATAATTTTTGTAAATAATTGAATTTTTAAAGGTGTAAACCAATTCATAATTCTAAATTCCTAATTCTTAATTTACTATTAACAATCAATAAATTATTAACCAAACACATTATCTATGCAAAATATTTTACATTTTTCAATTTTTATTTAATTTTATTTACTAAGTTTAACCCCTTAAATCAATTTACTATGTTACGAAAAATGTTTTCAATATCAATTATTATTATTTTTGTTTTTACAACAAGTATATCAAACGCTCAGGAGGAACTTGTAGAAAAGCTTAATTCTATTTCTACAGCTGTTCCTTTCCTAACTATTACACCCAATGCCAATGCAGGAGCAATGGGAGAAGTAGGTGTAGCAACTGCACCAGATGTGAACTCTATGAAATGGAATGCCTCAAAATATGCTTTTACAAAGCAAGATTTTGGAGTATCGTTATCCTACACTCCTTGGTTACGTAAATTAACTGGCGACATGAGTCTTAATAATCTAACTGGTTATAAAAGAATAAATAGAAGACAAACAGTAGCTTTTTCGCTTACGTATTTTACGATAGGAGAAATTCAATTTACAGACCAATCGGGATTTAAATTAATGATGTATAATCCAAACGAATTTTCGGTTGATGGTGCTTATGCTCTACAATTATCTGACTATATTTCTGGTGCAATATCTTTAAGGTTTATACTTTCAGACCTTACAGGCGGACAACAGGTTAGTGGTGTTGGAGAAACACATGCAGGAACAGCTTATGCTGGTGATTTATCGTTTTTTTATCGCAGAAGTTTTGAACATGAAGACGAACGAAAATCTACTATTGCCGCTGGTATTTGTGTTTCTAATCTTGGTTCAAAAATTTCTTACGGTGGAACAATGCAAAACTTTATTCCCGCCAATTTAAGAATAGGAACTGCTTATACTCTTGCATTAGATAAAAATAATGAATTCACTTTTGCTTTTGATATAAATAAACTTCTTGTACCAACACGACAAATGGACGAAGATGGAAATTTACTTCCAATTGAAGATGTGGCTGTGCCAGTTGCAATTGTACAATCGTTTTATGATGCTCCTTTTGGATTACAAGAAGAGTTACACGAACTTATGTATTCTACTGGATTAGAGTATTGGTATGCTGGTAATTTTGCCATTAGAGGAGGGTATTTTCACGAACATAAATTTAAAGGAGCAAGAAAATATGCCACTATGGGTATAGGTCTGAAATTAAAAGTGTTTAATATTGATTTTTCATATTTAATACCTGTTGCATCTGCTCCAAACAACCCACTTGAAGAAACACTTCGTTTTACACTTGGATTTAATTTTGGTGCATTAAACGGAAGTTAATTAGTTTTGATTTTAATTTAATAGTTTGGCATTTTTCATAAATGCAAATTACTGCGTTATTTTGATTATTTTAAAAT